>JAKAIJ010000302.1 GCA_021814355.1 Acidobacteriota bacterium | reverse complement strand
CGCCTTCCTGGCACCCACGGGCTTCTCCACCGTTTCGCTTCGATCCCCGGTGAGAAACCCGGGCTAGCGAATCGTGACGCCCCGGTCCCCGGCGCACAACTCCCCGATGACCGCCGGAGCTTCCCCCGCGGTCCTCAGCGCCGCCAGGACGGCGTCCGTCCGGCCGCGGTCCACGCAGAGGACCATCCCCACCCCCATGTTGAAGGTGCGCCACATATCGGCCTCGGGAACCTCGCCCTCTCGCTGGATGTAGCTGAAGATCGAGAGGCGGGGAACCGACGCGGCCCGCACCGCGGCCCGGACGCCCTCCGGGAGCACCCTGGGAAGGTTGTCGGGGATGCCGCCTCCGGTGATGTGGGCCAAGGCGTGGATGCCCGGCTCCTGCTCCAGAAGTGCGTGCAGAGGCTTCAGGTAGGAGCGGTGGACCGCCAGCAGGGTCTCGCCCACGCCGGCGCCCAGGTCCGACAGGTAGGTGTCCACGGTGAATCCCTTCACCTCGAAGAAGAGCTTCCTGGCGAGCGAGTAGCCGTTGGTGTGGAGGCCGGTGGAGGGCAAGGCCACCAGGGAATCCCCCGCCACCGCGCCCCGCGGGAGCGTCCGGTCCCGCTTCACGGTCCCCACGATGAACCCCGCCAGGTCGAAGTCGTCCCCCGCGTAGAGCCCCGGCATCTCGGCGGTCTCGCCCCCGAGGAGGGCGCAGCCGTTCTCGCGGCAGGCCTTTCCAAGCCCCTCCGCCACCCAGGCGAGCCGCGCCGGCACGAGCCTGCCCGCGGCGAAGTAGTCCAGGAAGAAAAGCGGGCGGGCCCCCTGGACGAGAATGTCGTTGACGCAGTGGTTCACGAGGTCCTGGCCCACGGTGTCGTACCGGCCGGCCATCTGGGCCACCTTCAGCTTGGTCCCCACGCCGTCCGCCGAGGCCACGAGCACGTCGCCGCGCGGATCGCCGGGGTCCAGGGCGAAGAGGCCGCCGAAGAGGCCGATCTCCGACAGGACGCCCCGGGTGAAGGTGGTTTTGGCGATCGCCTTGACGCGCCGGAGCCCCTCGTCCTGCGCGTCAATGTCCACGCCCGCCGACCGGTAGGTGAGCCCCTCGTCCACGTCGCCTCCCGCCCTACAGGCTAAATTTGCGGATCTCGCCGCCCAGCGCGGCGGTCGTGCCCTGGAGCCGCGCGGAGGCCGCGTTGAGCGCCTCCACCGCCCGCTCGACGCTCCCCGCGGCCTCGGCGAGCGCGGTCATGGCGGCGGCGATGGCCGCCGACTCCTTGGCCTGCCCCTGGACCGCCTCCGTCACCTGCCCGCAGTCGGAGGTGATCCGCGTCACCGACTCGCCGATGACCTTGGCGCCCCGCGCCTGCTCCTGGGTGGCGTTGCGCAGGAGGACGGCCACCCCGCGAACTCGTTCCGCCTCTTCGTTGAGGAGCCGCGTGGCGAGCACCTGCTGCTCCGCCGCGCGGCCGATGCCCTCGATCATTTCGGACATGCGCTGCATCGCCGCGTTGGCGGACTCCCCGCCGTGGGCCAGCTCCTCGGTGGCTGCGGCGATGCGCCGGCTCATCTCCTCCTGGGAGGAGGCCGATTCAAGGATGGTGCGCAGGGCCTCGCCCGCGTGGCGGGAGAGCTCGGAGCTGGCCTCCACCGCGTGGCCCGTCCGGGTCATGGCCTCGGCCATGGCCCGGCCCCCCTCCGCCAGCCCGCGGACGACTTCCCGGATCTCCTTCGCGTGGCCCGCCGTCCGCCCGGAGAGCTCGCGGACCTGGGAGGCCACGACCGCGAAGGCGCGCCCGTGCTCCCCGGCCCCCGCGGCGATGATGGACGCGTTCAGCGCCAGGAGGTTCGTCTGCTCCGTGACGTCCTGGATCACGTCCACGATGCGGCCGATGCGGTCCATGCTGCCCCGCAGGTTGTCGAAGGCCCCTCGCGTCTGGTCTCCGGCCTTCCGGCTGCGAATGATCTCCTCCTCCACCGCGGCCACCGCGGCGAAGCCCCGCTCGGCGTCGCCCGTGACCTTCGACGAGCTCTGGAGGAGGGCCTCGGCGTTGCGGCGGGTCTCCTCCAGCGCCGCGTCCAGCTCGCCGAGAAACGAAGCCGACTCGCGCGACGCGTCGCGCAGGGCCACGCAGGAAGCGTTCACCTCCTCGGCGGAGGCGGCGATCTCGTTGGCCGTGGAGGAGGTCTTCTCCACCGAGTCGCTCAGGGTCCCGGCGTTGCCGGCGATCTCCTCCACGCTGGCCTGCATCTCCAGCACCGTCGAGGAGACGTCCTGGGTGGAGCTCGAGACCGCCTCCATGGCCCGGCTGATCGCGTGGATGCCCTCTTGCACCGACCGCGCCGAGGTACCCGTGCCCTCCACCGAGTCGGCCTGGCGCGCCGCCTGCTCGCGCAGCGAGGCGGTGGCCCGCGCCGACGCCTCCACTTCCCGGTCCACTGCGGAGGCGGCGTTCTGAGCCTCGCCCACCATGCGGCGCAGCCCGTGGAAAGTGGCGCGGAGGTTGTCCGAGACGACCCCCAGTTCGTCGTCGGACCAGTCAACGGGAACCTTCCTCAGGTCGCCGGAGGCGAACTGACGGCTGGCGGAGGAGAGCCGGGCGACGTTCCGC
>JAKAIJ010000069.1 GCA_021814355.1 Acidobacteriota bacterium | reverse complement strand
CGATCTCTGACAGAGCTTTTCCACCTTGAGCTTGTCGCCGGCGCTGACCTTGTGCTGCTTCCCGCCGACCTTGACGATTGCGTACATGACCACCTCCGGTCGCACAAACAAAAAACCTAGCAAAAAAGCCCAGATTTGTCAAGAGAAAGCACTCGCGAAACCCCCATCGGACTCCAGGGCGTAAAACCTAGGCGGAAGCGCCACGAAGAGAGGCAAAAGGCCGCGACACCCACCCCGGTCCAGCAGCGCCAGCCCGGTTTGACACCCCCCGTCGGCTGGAGGATAATCATCCGCTCGGCGCCGTAGCCAAGCGGTAAGGCAGGGGCCTGCAAAGCCCTCATCACCGGTTCGATTCCGGTCGGCGCCTCCAGATTCTCCTCCTTCGATTTCATCGGGTTGCATGGAGTCATGAAGTCGCGCCCTCCTTGCCCCCCTCGGGCGGAGTGCTGGCTTCGTGCATATTCGGACCTGCCGCGAGGTGCACGTAGCGCATTATCATGGTCGGCAGGAATACCCGAGGAGTTCCTCGGCGGTGCCGAAGCCCGACGACGGAGATGAGCCGGGACTGGCTGCGTCTGCGTGGACGGGAGTCGGCACCCACCGTATACTGGCCCCGGCGCCGGAGTGGCGGAGCTGGTAGACGCTGGGGACTTAAAATCCCCTGGCCGCAAGGCCGCGTGGGTTCGAGTCCCACCTCCGGCACCAACAGAGGACCCCGGCGGCAGGTCGCAGGGCCTGCCGTTTGTTTTTTGTGAAGGACTTCCGGAGGGTGGGGCGAGAAGGACGGGGGCCCGTAGCGTTCAAGGCGGCGGCGCAAACTGCTTTGCGCAGAGCCGTAGAAAGCAAGGGTGGGGCCCCGCCCCGGGAATCGTGGGCGCCCTTGAAACGCAGTGCCCTCTGGACACGAGGCTTCTAGGGCGCGCAGATTCGAGTCCCACCTCCGGCACCAACAGAGGACCCCGCGGCAGGTCGCAAAATCTGCCGCGCGTCTTTTGCGAAGGCATCAGAGGAGAGGGTTCAAATCTCACCCCCGGCACCCGCGCCGAGGCCGCCTGCGGCCTACGCCCGGAAGCAGCCGCGGATCTTCTCCCGGAAGGGCTCGAGCTCGGAGGCGGCCTCGGGAGCCCACCCCTCGTCCACCTGGCGCCGGTGGAAGGCGAGGTTCATAAGGGCGGCGCGCAGTTCGGCGGCGCGGCCGCGGGGGACGAGGCCGGGTCGCCGCACGAAGGGCAGGGCGGCGAGGGCGCCCGGCGGGATGCGCCCCTCGGCCACCTCCTGGCCCAGCCATCTCAGGATCCAGCGCCGCTCCACCTCCCAGGTGAAGAAGGTCAGGATGACGATCCCCAGGCCGCCGAAGAGGTGGAGGTACATCGCTCCGAGGAGCCCCGGCAAGTCGAGGGAGGCGAGGAAGTTGTGCAGGGAGTGGAGCGCGGTGGCGGCGAGGTAGCCGGCCACGGGCCAGAGGAAGAGGTCGAGCTTGCGCCGGTGGTAGACCCGCGCCAGGCCGAACCCGATGCCCGTGAGAGCGGTGAAGAGCGAGTGGTTGAGCATAAACGCCAGGTTGCGCAGCGCGAAGGTGACCACCCCCGCGCCCGCGCCGTGGGAGCCCAAGGCGCCGATGAAGTAGACCAGGTCTTCCACGAAGGAGAATCCCACCCCAACGGCCGCGCCGTAGACCATCCCGTCCATCACGTCGTCGAACTCCCGCCGGGCCAGGAGAACCAATGCCAGCAGGGCCATGGCCTTGGCCGCCTCCTCCACGGGGGGAGCTACGAGGATGGCCATCAGGGCCTCGCCCGCCTCTCCCTCGCCCGCCACCGCCGAGAGGGGGAGCTGCACGGCGAACTCGGTGACGCAGGAGAGGAGGAAAGCGGGGATCGTCCCCCAGGCCGCCGTGGCAAGCACGAGCCCCAGAGGCTCGCGCTCGTAGCGGTCGGCGAGCCAGACCAGGGCCAGAAGCCCGAGCGACAGCGTTCCCGAGGCGACGAAGTAGCCAAGAACAAGCGCGAGGGTCATGGCGCCTCTCCGGGACGCGCCGAGTGTACCACGCCGCGCTTTACCCGCCTTCGGGCGGAGCCTATACTTCTCCTCTGGCGCCGTGCGCTGGAAGGGGGGAGCGCGCCATGTCCAAGGGACCCTACGATCGCGACGCCTACCGCCGCTTCGCCGAGAACCTGCGCTCGGCGCTGGACGGCGGGAACATCGAGCACCCGGCGATCTGGCGCCTGCGCCGCAAAGCGCTGAAGACGGCCCAGAGGACCGCCGCGGGTTCGCACATGTGGTTCTCCAAGATCTCCTCCCGGCAGGCGGCCCGGACGGTCTACCTGGGCGGCGGCTCCGCGATCATCCTTCCGCACCCGACGGCCCAGCAGCTCCAGATCGTGGAGAACGCCCCGGAGCAGCTCCACAAGGTGCTCCAGCTCGTAAGGACCATGCCCTTCGTCCACGTCCGCCGCCAGATGGGCGACAACACGGAGTTCAACCCCGTCTGCAACCTCTACGTCTGCGTCGCCGACCCCAAGAACTACCGCCTCGCCTACGAGTGGGCGATGACGATGGGCCCCGTCAAGCGCGGCCGCCCCGGCCCCGAGTTCGTCATGGTGGACATCCCCGAAGAACACCTGCTCCGGATGCAGATCCTCGTCCTGCCGGAGCACGACGTGAACGTCTGCCTGGGCTCCGACTACACCGGCGAGTGCAAGAAGGGCTTTCTGCGCCAGGCCATGTTCCGCGCGGACGGGCGCGGGATGCTGGGGCTCCACGCGGGCACCAAGGTTGTTCGCGCCCGCGACCGGAGCACCGGGAGGCTCAAGACCTATGGCGTCTTCCTGTTCGGCTTGACGGCCACGGGCAAGTCCACCTGGTCGTGCCACCCGCTCGGACTCGATCCCGATCGAGGCGAGGGCACCTGGGTGGCCCAGGACGACATCGTCATGCTCCGGCGCGACGGCTCGGCGCTGGGGACCGAGCGGGGCTTCTACGTGAAGACCGACGTGGACGTGAAGCTCCAGGAGGCGATGTACCGCTCGCTCGCCCACAAGTCGGCCCTTCTGGAAAACGTCATGCTCAACGCCAAGGGGGAGGTTGACTTTTTGGACGAGCGGCTGGGCGAGAACGGCCGCGGCGTCCTCGACCGGCGCCAGCTCAAGGTCAAGCGCGGCCGCAAGCTCGTCTCCATCTGTGCGGATTCCATGGACCTGCCGAGCCTGGAGGCCCTGGACGGCCTCGTCTTCGCCTTCATCACCCGGCGCAACACGATCATGCCCTTCGCCCAGCGCCTCACCTGGGAGCAGGGTGTCCTCGCGTACCTCTGGGGCGAATCCACCCATTCCTTCGCCACGGTTCCCGAGAGGGCGGGCGAATCGGTACGTATCGTGGGGATGGACGACTTCATCATCGGCGCCCAGGGGCGCAAGGTGAACGCCTTCTACGACATCGTGAAGGAGCTCGTGGCGCGCCACCCCGGGAAGGTCCACTTCTTCCAGTACAACACGGGCGGCGTGGGCGAGATCATCGAGACCGACGAGGCCACGGGCAAGAAGACGCTCGTCCGGAAGGCCACGCGCGTGCCCATCGAGGTGATGGCCGCCCTCCAGCGGGGCGACCTGCGTGGAACGAACGAGCATAAAAAAGGCCGGTTGAATACCGAGGAGGTCGTGGCGTGCGAGGGCCACGACCTCGCGCAGTACGAGGCCGCGCGCCTCTATTCCGACGCCCAGATCCGGGCCTACGTGGAGGACCTCGTGGAGGGGCGCCGCGCCTTCACCGAGGAGATCGCGGCCCAGGGACTGAGGCCGGAGGTCGTGGCGCTGGCCCACCGGGAGCTGGACGCCATCGCCGGAAGGCGCGGAGCCGAGCCCTGGGCGGAGCCCGAGAGGCCCGAAGCGCGCGAGGCCGCGGAGGACCGCCTGCCCCTCTCGCCCTACCTCACGCCGTGGGGAAAGCACCGGCCCGAGCGGTCGCTGGCCACCTCCGGGGGAACCCAGAAGCGGTGAGCCCGCGCCGCGGGAGTTCCGCGAGAAGGGGAAACCGGTCGTGCCGCGCTCACCCCGGAAAATTTTCCGGGTCTCTCCCGGCGATGCGGACGATGGCCTTGACCACCTCGGGATGGTACTTCGTGCCCGAAGACCCCACAATCTCGGCCAGTGCCAGGGCGGCGGGTTTCGCCTCCTTGTACCGGCGGTTGGGGGTCACGAAGGCCTCGTAGACGTCGCAGACGGCCAGGACCGCCGCCGCCGGACAGGGGGGAATTCCCCGGGGATACCCGCTCCCGTCCAGGGCCTCGTGGTGCTGCTCCACGACTGCCGCCAGGCCGGGGAGTCCCGTCTTCCGGAGGAGGTCCCCGCCGTGGGAGGAGTGGTCCTGGAGGATGGAGCGCTCTCTCGGCGTGATGGGGGCGATCTTGTTGAGGAGCGACCATGGGACGCGGAGCTTGCCGATGTCGTGGAGGCGCCCCGCCATCTCGAGGGCGTCCAGGTCGAGGTTCCACCCGTTGTGGCCGTTCAGCTCCCGCCCAAGCCGGACGCAGGCCCGGCTGACGCCCCGGCAATGCGACTTCCCCGTGTACCAATCCTTATCCTCGATCAGGCGCGCGAGGTCGTCCACGAGGGCCGGCGAGAACTCGGTGTCCCGGTTCTCGTGGAGCGCCCGGAGAACGGCGACGGCCTGCTCCAGGACGAACTGGTCTTCCGCCGGGAAGTTGTGGTTGACGCCCATCCGCAGGGCCGACCGGACCCACCGGTAGGCGCCCCTCCAGTCCCCTTCCAGGGAGGCCGTGAGGGAGAGCAGCCGGCAGATCATGGGCTGGAACGAGCAGCGGTAGGGGCCCCGGATGGAGGAGTCCTCCATTTGGAGCTCAAGGAGTCGCCTCGCCTCGGCCAGCCGGCCCTCCGCGATGGCCAGCTCGGCGCGGTCCACCTCGAGGGTGCGCTCGAACGCCGCGTTGGGCGGGGCCCGCTCGAAGAGGGAGAACATCTCCCGCGCGGAATCCACCCACCGGCCCCGCTCCTCCCCGGGGTGCGCGAGAGCGCGCAGCAGCCGGCATTCCAGGATGTTCAGGAACTCCTGCGCGCGGTAGTCCTCCTTGCCCAGTCCCGAGTGCCGGAGAAGCTCCTCCTCCGGCATCGCCTCGGCGCGACTCAGCGCCTCGCGGAAAGAGACCTCGGCGGACTCGTAGTCCTTGAGCAGGACGTGGACCGTGCCCTCCGTGTTGAGGAGGTTTCCCAGGGCCGCCGAGGGGCGGCCCTCCGCCGCTCGCCGCGCGTCCCGGCAACAGGCGAGGGCCTCGCCGAAGCGCGAGGCGTTTCGGGCCGAGGCGGCCACGGCCGTGCAGGAGCGGATGTAGCGCTCGGTCTCGCCGGCCTCCAGCAGAACGCCGCGCCAGAGATCCGCGAGGACGTAGCGGACGATGTCGTCACCCTTCTCGAAGAGCCGGCGCCAGAGGGGGCCCAGGATGTCGTCCCACTCGGCGGCGGGGGGGCGATCCCGCGGGGGGAGACCGGCGACGAGGCCCAGGAGATTCTGCAGGTCGTCCACGGCCCGGGCGTGGCGGGAGAGCTGCTCCGAAGTGGCGTCGGGCAGCGTCGGCCCCGCGTCGAGGTCCTCGGAGAAAGCCCGCAGCAACGAGCATTCCCGCTCCCAGCCCGAAGCCATCGCCCCTCCCGGTTCGCCTGGCGGAATTATACAGCGCGCCGCAAATCTTTGCGCGCTGGATGCGGGTGGGGGTCCGGGGGAGGCCAAGCGCGGTGGTCTCCCCCGGTAGGGCCCGCGGGGGTTCGAGCATGCGGATGCGGCGCGAGAAGCGAACCCATGGAGCTTCGAGCGCCAGCCGCCGTGCGAAGAACGCCTGGCCCAGCGCCGCTCCCACAGAGAGCTTCGCCTGGGCCAGGGCGGACAGCCAAACCCTTGCGCGGCCGAAGGCCGCCTTCCCCGCGAATACAGAGCGTCCCTTGCCATAGACAGCTAATTCCGAATACGCAATCATTCAGGACGCTCTGTATATATCGTCCGCCGCTGTGCGGGGCCAGCCCGCCTCAGCCGCCGGCCGGATCGTCCGCGCGCCGGATGACCACCTTTCCCTTGGCACGCCCTCCCCCAGGTAGTGGAATGCCTAGGGTACCTCGTCGAGGGGACAGCGCCGGTCCAGGAGGAACGCCACCTTGCCCGCGGTTCCCCAGGGCGATCGGGTCCGGCTGGCTCAGCCTGGCCGAGGAACTTCCCAGCCTCTTACTGCCGAAGAGGGGGAGAGCGGACTCCCAGGGCATCCCGAGAAGGACGGCCAGGAGGCCGTTGCCCCCGCCGCCCGCGGGGGCGATGATCTCCGCGAGCCTCAGCCGGTGGTGGTTCTCCCGCCGGCGAGCCACAGCTCGGCCGCGGCGACCTCGTCGAAGACCCCCGTTTCGAGGGCCCGCCGGTTGACGAGGACGTTCTCCGTAAAGAGGCACGCGGCCTTAGTGCTGGGGGCGCAGACGACGGCGACCTTGGCCCCCCGGGGCCAATCGAACGCGCTCAGACGCTCGCCGAACCGGAAGTACTCGCTGATGGGCCGCTCTTCTTGGATGTCTATCTCGGCCAGGATCCGCGCCAGGTTGTTCTCGGCGCAGACCCCCAAGATCTGCGCCCAGGCCTCGAGGGCCTCCTCGTTGTTGGCTATCCCGGCCATCTTCGCGCGGACGTACGCGGGCGTCACCGATATCTCGACCTGCGGCGGCATGGCGCTCTCGCACCTCCCTGGATAGGCTCCGGTTCATCCTAGTGGACACGAGGCGAGCGCGGGTCGCGGCGCAACGCCCAGGGGCCGCGGCGCAGGCCGCTCGCCCCCTTCGTCCCCGCACCCATCAAAATCGCGCACGCGCGCACCCACTTATGCGGCAAAGCCCCCTCACTCCTCCCCGAGGCGGTAGATGGGCGAGGTGAACTTGTCGCCCGAGACGCAGAGGCCGAGGTCCTTGAGCAGCCCGTCGCGCAGGTCGTAGATCCACCCGTGGACCGAGACCTCCTGGCCGCGCCGCCAGGCTTTCTGAAGAATGGGCGTGTGGCAGACCCGCGCCACCTGCTGGGCCACGTTGAGCTCGCAGAGCCGGTCGAGTCGGGAAGCCGCGTCGGAGAGGGCGGCGAGCTCGGCGCGGTGCCGCTGGTGGAGGTCCTTGATCTCGATCAGCCAGTTGTCCATGAGACCGAGGCTCCGGGTGCCCATGGCCGCCTTCACGCCGCCGCAGCCGTAGTGGCCGCAGACGATGACGTGCTTGATCTTGAGCGCCTCCACCGCGAACTGGAGCGCGGACAAGACGTTGAGGTCCGTGTGGAGGACGAGGTTGGCCACGTTCCGGTGGACGAAGACCTCGCCGGGCGGGAGGTCCACGATCTCGTTGGCGGGCACCCGGCTGTCCGAGCAGCCGATCCACATGTAGGCGGGTTTCTGCTGGGCGGCGAGCCGGTCGAAGAAGCCGGGGTCGCGCTTCTTGACGCCGGCGGCCCATTCCGCGTTGCGCTCGAAGAGGTGCTTCAGAACCCGCATGGGCGCAGTATACGGAGCCGCGCCCCCCGCCGCAACGCCCGGTGGCGGGACCGCCCTTGCATTTTTGTGTGTTCTGTCCTATATTTGTAGGCAAGAGGTGGGCGTTCGCCCACTTTTTTCTTTGTGGAGCGCGGGGTTGAAGGACCGAACCTGGCTCGACAAGGTGGAAGCGCTCGCCGCGGAGGCCGCCGGGGCCAACGGCGTCCTCCTGTTCGGCGTCGAGGAGCGGCTCCAGGGCCGGCGCTGGTGGTTCCGCGTCACCCTGGACCGGCTGGATGGGCCGGTCACCTTGGAGGACTGCGAGCGGGTGTCCAGGGACCTGTCGGCCCGGCTGGACGTGGAGGACGTAGTGCCCCACGCCTACGAGCTGGAGGTCTCCTCGCCGGGCCTCGAGCGCCCCCTGCGGGAGCCCGCCGACTTCGCGCGCTTCGCCGGCGAGAGGGCCAGACTGGTCCTGGCCCCGGCGGAGGGCGAGCCCGGCGCGTCGGTGGAGGGGGTCCTGTGCGGCGTGGCGCAGGACTCCGTGGTTCTGGAGGCGGACGGCGTTCGGCGCCCGATCCCCCTGGCCCGCGTGAAGAGAGCCAACCTGTCGTTCGAGTTTCCCAAGAAGGCCAAGTAAACGCGAGGAGATCCGCATGTCCAGTGAACTGCTGCAGGCCATTGACCTGCTGGGCCGCGAAAAAGGCATTGACCGCGACATCGTGGTCGCCGCGCTGGAGGAGGCCATGGCGGCCGCCGCCAAGCGCGTGCTGCGGTCCCAGGAGACCTTCGTCGGCCACTTCAACTCCGAGACCGGCGAGGTGGAGGGCTTCAACAAGAAGGTCGTGGTCGAGGGACCCGAGGTCGAGAATCCCCTGGGCGAGCTCTCCCTCGAGGAGGCCCAGTCCATTGCCCCCGGCGTGGGCGTGGGCGACGTCCTGGAATTCCCCCTGGAGACCACTCCCTACATGGGCCGCATCGCCGCCCAGCAGGCGAAGCAGGTGCTCACCCAGAAGATCCGGGAGGCCGAGCGCAGCATCATCTACGAGGAGTACAAGGACCGCGTCGGCACCATCATCAACGGCGTGGTCAAGCGCATCGAGAAGCGAAACGTCATCGTGGACATCGGCCGCACCGAGGCGCTCCTCCCGGCCTCGGAGCAGTGCCGCGGAGAGCGCTTCGCCCAGGGGGACCGCCTCCGGGCGCTCATTCTTGAGGTCCGCGAGAACACCAAGGGCAGCCAGGTCCTCTTGAGCCGCGGGGCGAAGGAGTTCGTGGCTAAGCTTTTTGAACAGGAGGTCCCCGAGATCTACGACGGCACCGTGGGAATCAAGTACCTCGCCCGGGAGGCCGGCGAGAGGACCAAGATCGCCGTTTTCTCGAAGGACCGGGACATTGACCCCATCGGCGCCTGCATCGGCATGCGCGGTATGCGCGTCCAGGCCGTCACCCGTGAGCTCAAGGGCGAGAAGATTGATATCATTCCCTACAAGGAGGAGCTTTCCGATTTCGTCAAGGCGTCCCTTGCCCCCGCCCAGGTCACGCGCGTCGTCATCAGCGACCCGGACTCCCGGCGGATGGAGGTCATCGTCCCCGAGGACCAGCTCTCCCTCACCATCGGCAAGCGCGGCCAGAACGTGCGCCTCGCGGGCCAATTGGTGGGCTGGGAGCTCGACGTGAAGAGCGAGGGCGCCAAGAAGGATGAGCTGCTGGCGGCCATGAGCAGCATGATGGGCGGCGAGGCCGAAGCGGCCGCGCAGGCGCCGGCGGGGCCCGCGGAGGGCAAGGAGGCCCCCGCCGCCGAGGAGTTCGTGGCGCTGCCCGACGTTCCCGGCGTCCCCGTCAAGGTCGTGGAGGCCCTCGCCAAGAAAGGCTGGGCCGACCCCGACGCGCTCCCCGGCGTGGCCGACGAGCAGCTCTCCGAGGTCCCGGGCATCGGCCCCCGTATCCTCCAGCACCTGCGCGCCTGGTCCGAGGCGAAGCGGCGGGTCCCTGCCGCCGCGGAGGGGGAGGGCGATCCCGGCGCGCCCGGGGCGGACGAAGAGGGGGAAGGGTAGGCCATGGCGAAAGTCCGCGTACACGAGCTGGCCAAGCGGGCCGGCCTCCCGAGCCAGGAGCTCCTCGAACAGCTCCTGGCGCACGGGTTCGACGTGAAGTCCACCGTCTCCTCGGTGGATGAATCCGCCCTCGACGTGCTGAAGGGACGGAAAGCCGGGTCCAGGGCCAAGGCCCCCGGAAAGAAGACCGCGGCCAAGTCCGCCGCCAAGAAGACCGGCGAAGCCGCGACGGAGTCCCCGAAGACGGCCGCCAAGCCCGCCGCCAAGGCCGCGAAGGGCGGCGCCAAGAAGGCTGAACCGGCGGTCTCCGCCAAGAAGGCCGCGGATCTCAAGCCCGCCCCGCAGGGGGCGCCGCGGGGCGCCCAGAAGGCCGCCGTGAAGCCGGTTCCTGCACCCGCTCCCGAGCCCCCGAAGACCGCGGCTCCCCTGGGCGCCGACGAGCCGGTGGTCCAGGAGATCAAGAAGCAGGAGGGCCACACCGTCTTCCGGGTGGCGCGGCCCCTCTCCACCATGCAGCACCTCCCGCCGACCCCCAAGCCCGCGCCAGCGCCGAAGGCGGCGCGGCCTGCGGAGCCAGAGGCCGGGCCGCTCCCGGAGCCCGAGCTCTGGGCCCCCGCCGGCGCGCCCGAAGAGGGCGCGGCGCCCGCCCCCGAGGAGGGGCTCGCCAAGACCGTCAAGGGAGGGAAGGCCGCCAGGGCCGTCGAGCCGGCGGAGGCCTCCGTGCCGCTCCCGGCCGAAGCGGCCCCGGCGGCCCCCCCCGCCGCCGAGGAGGGGGAAGAGCCGCCGGCGCCCAAGCCCAGCGCGCCGGTCCACACCCCCCCGCCGCCCGCGCCCGTCGTCCGCCCCGCCGGCACGCCGCTCGTGCAGCGGCCGTCCGTTCCCCCGGGTCCCCGGGCTCCGCGCATGCACTACGGCCCCGGGGTGAAGGCCCCCGCTCCGGGTACCGCCCCGCCCCCCGCGCCGGTGCGGCTCGAGCGCGACCGACGGCCTGCGGCGAAGCACGTCTACGACCGGACTCCGTCCCCCGCGGCCATGGAAGCCGCGGCCCGGGACGCCGCGCTCCATCCCCATCGGCCCGTCCCTCCCCCTCCTCCGCCTCAGTCCCAGCGCCCGGCGTACGGCGGGCCCGCCCCGGACTCCCGGCGCAAGACGAAGCGCGAGCGCCGGCTCGAGAAGCAGCAGGCCCGGACGGACCGCAAGGACCGCATCGAGCAGGAGCTCGCCGACGCGCGCGTCAGCGCCGAGACCGGCGAGGCCGTTTTCATCCCCGAGGGAATCACGGTCAAGGAGCTGGCGGACAAGCTGAACCAGAAGGTCCGCGACGTCATCGCCAAGCTGATGATGCAGGGCGTCATGGTGACCATCAACCAGCCCCTCGAGGCCGAGGTTGCGGTGCAGGTCTCCAACCTGTTCGGGTACGCGGCCGAGGTGATCTCCTTCGAGGACGAGATGGTGCTCACCCAGGAGCGGGCCCCCGAGGGCGAGCGCGTCCCGCGCGCCCCCGTGGTGACCGTCATGGGCCACGTGGACCACGGCAAGTCCTCCCTCCTGGAGGCCATCCACAACATTGACATCACGGGGAAGGAGTTCGGCGGCATCACGCAGCACATCGGCGCCTACAAGGTGACCCACAAGGACAAGCAGTACGTCTTCCTGGACACCCCCGGCCACGCCGCCTTCACCCTCATGCGGGCCCGGGGCGCCAAAGTCACCGACGTGGTCGTCCTCGTGGTGGCGGCGGACGACGGCGTCATGCCCCAGACCCTCGAAGCCATCAACCACTGCAAGGCCGCCAACGTGCCGATGGTCGTGGCGATCAACAAGATGGACAAGCCGGGCGCAGACCCCGAGCGGGTCAAGCGGGAGCTGATGCAGCACGGTATCGTCACGGAGGACTACGGCGGCGACGCCGTGGCCGTTCCCGTCAGCGCCAAGTCCCGCCAGGGGATCGAGGAGCTCCTCGAGATGGTGGCGCTGGTGGCGGACATGCTGAACCTCGAAGCCGCCCCCGACGCGCCGGCCATGGGAACGGTCCTGGAGTCCAAGCTGGACCGGAGCCGCGGGCCCGTGGCCACCGTCCTCATCCAGGACGGAACCCTGCGCATCGGCGACTTCTTCCTCTGCGGCTCCACCGTCGGCCACGTCCGGGGCCTCTTCGACGACAAGGGCATCCGGGTGGAAGAGGCGGGGCCCAGCACGCCGGTGGAGATCCTGGGCTTCTCGGAGGTCCCCGCCGTGGGTTCCACCTTCCAGGCGATGGCCGACGAGGCCAAGGCCCGCCAGGTGGCGGCCTTCCGCAA
>JAKAIJ010000068.1 GCA_021814355.1 Acidobacteriota bacterium | reverse complement strand
GCTGGCGCCGGCCTTCCAGGCGCGGGTGGGGGAGTTGGCGCGGCAGGTGTCAATGTGCCAGACGGAGCCCGCGGTGCCCGAAGCGGTCCATGTGCCCGCGCCGCCCTCCACGTTGTCGGGGCCGAAGGCGAAGTAGCGCCCCAGGGTCGTGAAGGAGAAGTAGGCGCCGCCGTTGTTGTTGGTCGTGCTGTTGGTGGCGGTATCCGCGGAGGTGACCGAGAACCGGTACGTGGTGCAGCCGGTCAGCCCCGTGAGGGTCATCGTGTGGCTCGTGACGTAGTTGGCGAGGTCGTCCTTGTTGGTCCCGGGCGGGATCGAAGTCCCGTAGGTGACGCGGCTGTTGGCCGCCTCGTTGGTGGTCCAGGTGACGTCGGCGGTGCTGTCGGTGATGTTGGAGACGGCCACGTTGGTGATGACGGGGCCTGCGCAGTCGGCGGTGGCCGTCGTGGTGACCACCTGGTTGGGGGTGCCGCAGTAGTCCGGGTCCGTGTATTGAACCGTGATGGTGGCGCCGTCCGCCACTTGGCACTGGGTGGCGCCCGCGGGGCCCGACGTGGTGGTGAAGGAGCCCGTGTAAGTGGCGCTGCCGACGGGGTTGTTGGTCAGCGTGAGGGTCTTCTGGGTGGCGTCCACGCTGGACCAGAACTTCACGGTGACGGGGGTGACGACGGTGGAGTCGAGCACCGTGACGTTCACCGTGTCGCTGCAGCTGTAGAGCGCCCGGTCGAGGGTCACGGCGCCCGCGCAAGGCTGCGGCGTGATGGTGACGCAGTTGCTCATGGCGGTGGTGCAGGCGTCGGAGGCCGAGGCCGCCTGGATGCGGTAGTAGTAGGTCACGCCGTTGACGACCGTGGTGTCGGTGTAGTTCAGCGTCGGCGCGGTCACCGTGGCAACCCTCGTGTAGCCGGCGCTGCACCCGCTCTCGTTGCGGTAGACGAAGTACCGGGTGGCGTTGGTCACGGCGCCCCAGCTCAGGACGGCGGAGTTGCTCCCGGCGGTGCCGCTCAGGACCGGCGTGTTGGGGCTAAAGACCGGGCAGCACCCCGTCTGGTCGGTGTTCACCACCGAGGTGCAGGCGATCTTGTGGCGGTTGAACGCATTGTAGATGGCGCTGGCGTGCGGGGTCCCGTTGGCGAGGTTCCCGTCGCAGTCGTCCACCACCCGGAAGGTGGAGAAGTAGTTGGCCGCTCCGCACCCGTTGGTGGTCGTGAGGGTGGGGCAGGCGTAGACGCCGCCGGAGGTCCCGCGGCTGGCGTACCAGTAGCGGTCCATCGTCTGCCACGCCGTGTCAATGTCCAGCCCCCAGGTGACCAGGTCGCGCGCCGGCAGGTCCCACATGGCCTGGGAGGAGATGAGCGACTCGCAGTGGCCCTCGTAGCCGCAGGGGCCGGCGTAGGTCGCGCTCGTGGTGCAGGCGTAGGTGGTGCACCCCGCGCAGACGTTGCTGGTCAGGTCCTCGGCGAAGTAGGGCAGGTTGGAGGCGTGCTTGGCGTAGTCGAGCTCGCGGATGCCCGAGCAGTTGGAGCAGCAGTCGCCGTACCCGCTGCAGTTGAACCCGACGGTGCTCGTGCCGCACCCCCGGTTCATGGTGAAGAAGAACCCGCCGCCCGCGCAGGAGCCGTGGGTCTGGAGCGAGCCCGTGAAGTCGCCGTAGGTCTCGCCGGTCCCCTTGTCCGCCGGGGCCATCCCGTCGTTGGAGTCCATCCCGTGGCCCCACTCGTGCAGCGAGACGCCCGGCAGCTCGCCCGTGTTCCAGCACTGCCCCGCCCCCTTGTTGAAGAAGTTGAGGGAGGTGCCGTTCCAGTAGGCGTTGCAGGTCTGGTTCAGGTTCACGTTGTCGGTGACCACGCCCTGGAGCCAGGTGTTGGTGGGCATGTAGGTGAGGGCTTTGATCTTGACCATCGTCACGTGGTAGTACTGCGTGCGCGAGGCCCGCGTGTTGCCCGCCCCGCCGAACCCCGGCGTGTTGCTGTCCGTGGCGGTGCTCGTCCCGAAGTTGAGGTCGCCGGTCGTGGTGGAGAGGCTGATGGCGCCGCAGGTGTCCACGATGTCCACGTACTTTCCGGTGAGGGTGGAGGTGGCGGTATTGCCCGGGAAGAGGCCGCCGCTGTCGGCGTAGTTGTTGGGCGCCGCCAGCCCCGTGTCGGCGTAGGGGAAGGGGCGGTCAATCTCGGTGGCGGGCTGGTCGGTGGGGTAGACCCCGCCGTGCACCTTGCCGTACCGGTTGGCGTCCAGGAACGAGAGGAGCTCGCCCGTGTGGGCGTCCACGCGGGCCTCCCAGGTGCCGATGACCCCGGGGCGGCGGAAGGAGAGCTCGTAGACGAGGCGGTACCTCACCCCGCTGCCGGGCAGAACGGAGACGCCCGAGAGGGTCTCGGGCGTGCTCACGGGCAGGACGAGGAGGCGTCCCTTCTCCAGGGTCTGGTCCTTGGGCGAGAGCCCGCCGAGGTAGGAAGCCAGGATGTCCCACGCGGTCTCCCGCGTGAGCGCGGGGGTGGGGTCGAGGGCCCTCACCGCGGAGGGGTTGACGTTCTCCTGGCCCATCTGGACCAGGTTGCCGTGGTTGAGACGGAAGACGACGTGCGCGCCCTCCACGGGGATGCCGTAGTAGGTCCAGCGGAAATCCACGAAGTAGAGGTAGTTCAGGACGGGCCCCGAGGCGATCTCGTTGATCTGGAGGTCCCTGGGGTCCACGCCGAAGAGGTCGGGATAGGCGCGGATCAGGTCCAACGCCTTCCCCGCGACGACCTTGAGCGGCACCTGCTCGTTCGGCACCGCGAGGGCGTCCAGGCCGATGTCGTAGCCCGTGAGGGCGTTGGCCGTCCCCGGAATCCAGGGGACGCCAAGCCCCTCCATGAGGGCGGGCCGCCCCGTCACCCGGTCGAAGATCATCAACCACTGTCCGCCGCCCTCCTTGGCGAGAAAGGCGTCAAAGGCCGACAGGGTCGGCGGCGGAGCCAGGGACCGGACTTGGCTCAACTCCTCGTGCTGGGCGACCGTGCGCAGCTCCGGTTTCCCGAAGACGACGTCGTCCAACTGGTTCATCGGGTCCTTCACCTTCTGCGCGGAGACCGAAATCGCAGCCGACGCGAGAAGGCCCAAAACCACCGCCCACACTGCAGTGCGTCGCATGGAACCCTCCCCCTGAGGATCGAGACTGTCAAAACACCCCAGAATGACAAAACACCCCACTTGTTAATGTACTCGGGGTGAGAGGAATGTCAAGCGCTGACTAAAATGGCCGCGGGAACGGGGGCGGAGGTCATCGAGCCAGCGAGGCGATCATCCGGGCGAAGGCGGGGTAGAGAAGGGCCAGCGCCGCGCCGTCGCCCGGCGCGTAGTCCTCGAACTGGAACCCCGGGGCCACGGTGGTGCCGAGGAGGGCGAATCCTGCCCGGCCTCCCGCCGCCAGGCGGGAGCCCTGCCATACGCCGGCGGGGACGAGCCACTGCGGGCGCTCCCCCGAGGCCAAACCGGGGCCCAGGCGACAGAGCGTTCCCGTCCCGTCGGGCCGGAGCTGCAGGAGCTCCACGGGGTCGCCGAAGTAGAAGTGGTAGATTTCGTCCGAAGGCAGCCGGTGGAGCGCCGAGAAGCCCTCCGGCGTGAGTAGGTAGTAGATGGCCGTGGAGGCGGCCCGCGTCGTGCCCGAGAGGCGGGGTCCGCGATAGGTCTCCACGAAATATCCCCCCTCCCGCTCGAGGGGCGCAAGGCCGAGGAGCCCGATGATGTCCCGAGCCGACAGGACCGCCATCCGAAGTCTCCTTGAAACGCCTGAAAGACCGGCGGACCCGCTCCCGCCCCCTTTGGGCCATATGTCCCAAGATGGAGATCATCCCACGAAACGCCTCGCCGCACAGCATGCGCCAAGCTGGACACGAGGCCGCGGTAAAATAAAAACTCTAAACGAGCGGTTGCAGAACCGCGTGCGGCCCCAGAGGATTCTCCACGGCTTTTCAGGAGGCGACCATGGTCACGCGGGACCTGCGGAAGATGGGGCGGCGGGACGTCTACCGGGTGCTTTCGAGCCTGGTGGTGCCCCGGCCCGTGGCCTGGGTGACGACCCTCGGGGGGCGCGGCCAGGTAAACTTGGCCCCCTTTTCCAGCTTCATGGGCATCTTCAACCCGCCCGCCTTGGCCCTCCACGTGGGGCGCCGCTCCGACGGCTCCTTGAAAGACACCCACGCAAACCTCTTGGCCCGGCGGGAAGCGGTGGTGCACCTCGCGGACCTAGCCCTCCTGGAGGCGCTCCATGCGAGCGGCGAGGAGGTCCCGCCCGAGGTGAGCGAGGCCGAGCGGCTGGGTCTTGAGACCGTCTCCTCCCGGGCGGTGGCGGTGCCCAGGTTGGCCGACGCCCCCGTGGCCCTCGAGTGCCTCCTCCGTCAGGAGGTGACGCTCGGCGAGCGCTCCACGTTGCTTCTCCTGGACGTGCTGGTGGCCCATGCCGCCGAGCGGCTGTGGGACGAGGCGCTCGACTGCGCCCGGGGGGACCGGTGGGAGCCGCTGGCGCGCCTCGCCGGGAGCGGCGTGGACGCTCCGAACTACGCCGGGCTGGGTCCGCGGTTCCACCTGGGAAAGCCCCAACTGCCTTGAGGGTCGTCCCGTCCTTTGGGGTCCTGGCCGGCGGAAATAGGCTTCCCGTCGCCCGCGCTATCCCTTGAGGGCTTTGACAACGGCGGCGAGGGCCTCGCCGAAGGGGCGACCGGCGAAGGGGTCCTGGGGGAGGATGCGCAACGGGCGCTTGGGAAGGCCGAGGACCTTGCGGAAGGTCTCAAGCCCGTGGGCCTTGCGCATGGAGACGCCCGAAAGGAAGGCGCCGGCGTAGATGCGGCGGCGGTCCAGACCGGTCTCCGCGACGGCGCGCTCCAGCTCCTCCTGGTGGCCGAGGAGGTAGCTCAGCTTCACCTGGGCGTCGGCCAGCGGCAGGTCGCCGCAGGGGATGCCTCCCGCCTCGAGCAGCCCCAGCCCGGTCTCGTACTCCACGTCGTAGGGCTCGAGGGGGACCTGGGAGGTGACGGCGACCACCTTCCCCTGGGACACCGCCTCCCTCAGGGCCGGCAGGACCGATCGCGGGGAAGCCTCGCGCACGTTGGCGTTGCCGCCCCCGTAGCCCGCGAAAATGGCCCCCCTGCCGCAGGCCGCGAACTGGGCCGCGTACTCGGCGGTGGTGAAGAGCGGGTTGGCGACGACGGGGCGCACCGTGGGGTCGAAGGCGGTGTCGGCCTCGGCGATGCCGATCTTGGCGATGGCCCGGGCGATCTCCCCCCACTCCTCATAGGAGATGTTGGAGGAGTCCAGGGCGAAAAGGTCGTGGCGGTGGGGGTTCACGAAAAGCCCCGCGAGCGGATCGTTGAGGTACTTCCAGACGAAGTCGCCGGTGGGCCGCAGCGCCCCCAGCTCCGACGCGCCGCGGGCGGACTCGATGGTCCCCCCCGTCCGGATCAGGTGGAGATCCTGGAGCTTCTGGTCCTCGTAGGGGATGAAGACCCAGTCGGCGCGCAGGGCGCGGATGCCGTCGGCGCCCGCGCTCGCGGCCATCTTACCGTCGAAGGCGTCGGTGTCCCACTTGCGGTACTTGGTGAGTCGGCCCGAGAAGATGCTCTTGCCGTTGTTGAAGACGGCGAAGAGGCGGGCCGGGCGCAGGCGGTTCAGCAGGTAGAGCGCGGTCTTGAGGTTGCCCAGGGCGTCGGAGCCCGAAAAGTAGCCCTCCAGGGGAACCTGGGAGCCGGTCACCGCGACGTTGGCCGTCAGGTTCTTGAGGGCGTAGCGGAGGTAGGCGAGCCCCCACGCCATCGTGTCGGTGCCGTGGGTGACCAGCACGCCCGTCTCGTTGGCGACCCGGCCATGTTTGAAGAGGCCGTCGGCCAGGAGCCGCGCCAGCGGGGCGAAATCCCCACGGAACCCCATCTCCTCGCGGAAGAGGAACCCCTCCGGGTCCACCGCGAGCCGGCGCATGTCTTCGCCCACGGCCTCCGCCAGGAAGGCGTCCCGCAGGGCCCGGGCGTCGCAGGAGCCCGAGAGCAGCACCACCGGCGTGTGGGGCATGTGGCGCCGGACGTGGAAGAGAAGCGCGATCCCCTCGCGGCCGCCCTCGGCGAACTCCACCGCGAGCACCGCCGCGTCGGGGCGGTCCGAGTCGAGAAACGCGCGAGCCTCCTCCGCCGCCCGGGCGAACTTCAGGTCCCACGCCGGGCGGGTGGTCTTCAGGTAGACCTCGAGGTCCCGGGCGTAGCCGTCGCACTCGGGGTCGGCGACCAGGATGGTGAACCGGCGGCCCATGCGAGGCACCTCCGGGGACCATCATACTCCCGGCGGCTCAAAACCGCGCGGGGCAAGCGCCGGCGGTGGCGTGAAGGAGCCCCCCGCCGTCGCCACCCGCGGTCATCTCCGGAGGAGCGCGTCGGCGGCGAGCAGCGCCATGACCAGGAGGGCGAAGGCGTTAATGGCGGCGAAGGCGCGGCGGAGGGCGGAGCCCCGGCCCTCCGTGCGCAGGACGGCGACGGCGACGGCCACGAGGGCCGCCGCGGAGACGCTCAAGAGCAGGGCCGCGGGGAGGGAGCGGGCGAGGCCGAAGAGCGGCAGGAGGAGGCAGGAGGCCGCGGTGGCCGCCATCCACACCGACGTGAGCCGCGAGAGCTGGACGAGGCTGAAGAGCCCCGTCAGCGCGGGAAATCCTGCCCGCTCGTACTCGGGTCCCAGCCGGAAGAGCAGGAGCCAGAAGTGGGGCACCTGCCAGACGAAAAAAAAGAAGGCGAGGGCGAAAAGCGGCGGGTCGCTCAGGGCGCCGCCTGCAGCGGTCCAGCCGATGGCCGGGGGGAGGGCGCCGATGAGCGAGCCCGGCACCACCGCGAAGGCCGACACGCGCTTGAGGTAGGTGTAGACGCCGTTGTACCAGCCGACGGCGGCGAGCCCCAGGGCGGCGGGGACGGCGCCGCAGGCGAGCAGCAGCACTCCCGCCCCTCCGAAGATCAGCGCCAGGGCGAGGAGACGGGCGTCGGACCGCCGCAGGCGCCCCGAGGGAATGGGTCTGCCCGCGGTGCGGGCCATCCTGGCGTCGAGGGCCGACTCCTGCACCTCGTTGAGCGCCGAGGCGCCGCAGGCGAAGAGCAGAGTTCCCGCGCAGGCCCAGAGGAGGCCCGCGTCCAGCCGGTGCGCCCGGGCCGCGTAGCCGGTGGCCGCCGAGAGGGTGGAGACCACCGAGATGCGGATTTTGGTGAGTTCGGCCAGAAGCCGGATCACGGGGGCGCCTCCGGACCGTCACTTCAGGGTCTTCAGGAAGGCGACGACGTCGGCAACCTCCTGATCGTCGAGGGAGTGGGGCAGGACCATGGCCGGGGGATAGCCCTTCACCACGTCGGCCCCGGGGGCGCGGATGGAGCGGGCGATGTAAGTGTCGTCCACCGTCACCGGGCGCTCCTTCCCGTCGGTCACCACCGTCTCCCGGGAGCCGTAGAGCCCCTTCCAACTCGGGCCCACGAGCCTGGCGCCGTCCAGGGTGTGGCAGGTGGCGCAGGCCTTCCCGGCGTAGACGAGCCTCCCCCGGTCCGGGTCGCCCGCGAGCGGGCCTCCGGAGGCGGCCTCCGCGGTCTCCGCCGGGGGCTCGACGGCGTCGCTGAAGTACCAGGCCTTGAACCGCTCCTCCGGCACCACGTGGACCTTTGAGAGCATGTAGCTGTGGCTCACGCCGCAGATGACGGTGCACTCGATGTCGTAGACCCCCTCCTTCTCGGGGGTGAACCAGGTCCAGTTGGTCTGTCCCGGCACCACGTCCTGCTTGACGCGGAAGGCGGGGATGTAGAACCCGTGGACGACGTCGGGGGAGGTGAACTCCAGCTTTACGGGCCGCCGCACGGCGAGGACCAGCTCCGAGGTGCCCTTGCCGTTAGGGTAGGAGAAGCTCCAGGCCCACTGCCGGCCCGTCACCTTGACCACCATGGCGTCCCGCGGGACCGACCGCATGTAGTGGTAGTTGGTCCACCCGTAGTAGAACATGGAGAGGAAGAGCACCAGGGGGATGGCGGTCCAGGTCACCTCGAGCCACGCGTGGCTGCGGATGTCCGCGGGGTTGGGGTTCCGCTTCCGGCTGTACTTCACCACGAAGTAGATCATGAGGGCCGTGATGAAGACGAGGAAGGCCGCGGTGAGCGCGGCGATGTAGAGGAAGACCGCGTCCACCCGCCCCGAAACGTCCGATGCGCCGCCGAAGAACATTCCCCCTCCCGCCTACCGGAACGGATAGTCCAAAAACAGCATCCCGAGGAAGACCACCAGCGTCGAGAGCGCCACGAAGACCATCGCCTTGAGCGCCACCCCCTCGTACTTCAGGTGCATGAAATAGTAGAACACGAGGCCGGCCTTGACCGGGGTGATGACGAGGGTGGCGAGGATGGACCAGACGCCCAGGCGGAGGGCGTTCACCGCCACGAGGGCCGCAGTGAGAAGGAGGAGCGCACCCCAGACCGCCGCGAAGGTCCCGTAGCCGATGACATGGTTTTCCGCGCGCGCCGCCGTGCTCATGCAATCTCCAAAGAGAAAGTCCTCACGCCAAGGCACAAAGAACAGAAAAGATTCAAAGACAAAAGAAGCGATCTCGCGCTAAGACGCCAAGAGCGCAAAGGAGAAGAAACATCATTCTTCAAGAACCAAGAGGTGCTTCTTTTGTCTTTCTTGGCGGCCTTTGCGTCTTTGCGTGACATGTCCCTTCTTTCCGTTTCACGCCGCCAGGTAGAAGAGCGGCAGGAGGAAGATCCAGATCACGTCCACCAGGTGCCAGTAAAGCCCTGAGTTCTCGAGCTTCACGAAGTCGTCCGGGGTGATCCGGTCTCGGACCAGCAGGACCAGCATGATGCTCAACAGGGTGACGCCGGCCACCACGTGGAGGCCGTGGAGGCCCGTCATCGAATAGTAGAGCCCAAAGAAGAGCCGCTGGCCGGGCTCCCGCTCCATCAGGTGGGCCGAGCCGGGGTAGAGGCCGTGGTGGATCTTGGCGCTCCACTCGAAGAACTTGTTCACCAGGAAAAGCGCCCCGAGCCCGATGGTGGCGGAGAGAAACGCCGAGGCGTGTCTCTTGCGGGCCTGCTGGAGGGCGCTGATGGAGAGCGCCATGGTGAGGCTGCTGGTGAGCAGCACCACCGTGTTGGCCACGCCGAGCGCCGCGTTCAGCTCTCCGGAGGCCTCGTGGAACTCGTGAGGGTAGCGGAGCCGGAAGGCGGAGTAGGCGATGAAGAGGCCGCCGAAGAGGATCAACTCCGAGAAGAGGAAGAGCCACATCCCGATCTTCGCGCCCTGGTAGTCCTTGTGGTACTCGGCGTGAGAGGTCATGGCGCGCTCTCCGGGTTGAACTGGTAGGGGGGGGCCGTGATGGTGGGAACCGTCTCGAAGTTCTCGGCGGGCGGCGGGGAGGGCAGGGTCCACTCAAGGGTCACGCCGCCCCAGGGGTTCGCCTCGGCCCTCCCGCCGCGGAAGGCGGCGTAGAGGAGGTTCCCAAACATCATCAGGACCCCCAGGGACAGGAACCAGGAGCCCACGGTGATCACCACGTGGCCCGTGTGGAACTGAGGCAGGTGGTCGTAGTAGCGCCGGGGCATCCCCTGTGCGCCGAGCACCAGCATGCCGAAGTAGAGGACGTTGAACCCGAAAAAGAGCGGCGCCCAGGAGATCTTGGCGAAGCGCTCGCTGAAGGTCCTGCCGGTCATCTTGGGGAACCAATAGTGGAGGGCGGCGAAGAAGGCGAAGCCGGTCCCGCCGAACATGACGTAGTGGAAGTGGCCTACGATGAAGTAGGTGTCGTGGATGTGGACGTTCACCGCGAGAGCGCCGTTGAAAAGCCCCGTGAGGCCGCCGATGCAGAAGAGGAAGATGAACGAGAGGGCGTAGAGCATAGCGGCGGTCAGCTCGATGGAACCGCGGTAGAGCGTGGCGACCCAGTTGAAAACCTTGATGGCCGAAGGGACCGCCACCAGGAAGGTGAGCAGGGAGAAGACGAGCACCGAGAAGTCGCTGAGCCCCGAGGTGAACATGTGGTGGGCCCAGACGAGGGACCCAAGCCCCGCGATGGCCATGGAGGACATGGCGATGGCGCCGTAGCCGAAGATGGCACGGTGGGCGAAGGTGGGGATGATCTCGGAGATGGCCCCCATGGCCGGCAGGATCATGATGTAGACCGCCGGGTGGGAGTAGATCCAGAAGAGGTGCTGGTAAAGCACCGGGTCGCCCCCGATGGCGGGGTCGAAGATCCCCACGTGGAAGAGGCGCTCCAGAATGAGCAGCACGAGGGTGATGCCCACGATGGGCGTGGCGAGGATCTGAACCCAACCCGTGGCGTAGAGGGACCACGGGAAGAGGGGCATCCGGAACCAGGTCATTCCGGGGGCGCGCAGCCGGTGGATCGTGGTGACGAAGTTAAGCCCCGTCAGGATGGAGGAGAAGCCCAGGACGAAGGCCCCGAAGACCGCCAGGGTCACGTTGGTCCCCGTCTTGACGCTGTAAGGGACGTAGAAGGTCCAGCCCGTGTCGGGCGGGCCTCCGCCAGTAAAGAGCGAGGCCACGGCGATCAGTGCCCCCGCAAGGAAGAAGTACCAGGAGAGGAGATTCAGCCGGGGGAAGGCCACGTCCCTGGCGCCGATCAGGATGGGGAGGAAGAAGTTGCCGAAGACCGCGGGGAGCCCCGGCAGGACGAAGAGGAAGATCATGATGACGCCATGGAGGGTGAAGAGGGCGTTGTAGGTGGTGGGCTTCATGATCGTCTGGCCCATTGTCAGCTGCTCGATGCGCATGAGCACGCCCAGGGCCACCGCCACCAGGAAGAAGGTCACCATGGAGACGAGGTAGAGGATCGCGATGCGCTTGTGATCGGTGGAGGTGACCCAGCCCAGGAATCCCCTGCGGCCCTCTTCGAAGTAAGGCTTGGCCGCGGACGCCGCGCTCATGCCGTCCCCCCTCCGCCGGACGCCGACGCCCTGCGCCGCACCAGCACGGTTGCGGCGAAGAGCCCCGCGAGCAGGAGCGTGAAGACCCCCGCGATTCGGGTGATGGCCAGCTCGTAGCGTCGCCCCTTCGGGTCGTAGCTGTAGCAGAACCTCAGCAGCTTGTTGATGGTGGGGCCCGTCCGCCCGGCGTTGGCCTCCGCCACCGCCATCTTCAGGTCGAAGGGGAGGTAGGTGATCCCGTACATGTACCGCGTCACCTTGCCCTGCGGCGAGAGGATGAACACCGCCGCGGGGTGGACGTACTCGTCGCCCTCCCTCTTGTAGCCGAACCCCACCGCGTCGGCGAGGCGCCGGGTCTGGGCCTCGTCCCCCGTGAGGAACCGCCAGGCCTCCTCGGGGAAGGTGACCGGGAGTTGCTTGATGTAGTTGGCCTTCTTGCGCGCGGCGAGGTCGGGGCCGTCGCTGGGGTCGAAGCTCACGGTGAGGATCTGGTAGTCCCTGCCCGGGACCATGTCGGATTTTTTCACCACGTCCACCACTCCGTTGAGCAGGGGGGAGCAGATGCCGGCGCACCGGAAGTAGTTGAGGGTAAGCACCGTGGGCTTGCCCAGAAGGTCGCCCAGGCGCACGGGCCTCCCCTGCTCGTCGTGAAGCGCGACGTCACCGGGAACCGTCGCGCCGAGTCTCTCTTCGACGCCCACGGAAGCGGGCGGCTGATCCGCCTGGACCGCGGGGGCCAGGAGCGTCAGGGCGGCTGCGAAGAGCAGCGGGGCGCGGTGCATGGTCTCTCTCCTCAGGGGGCGGCCCGGCGGGCCAGTTCGGCCTGCAGCGCCGCCCATTCGTCCGGGGTGAAGGTGGCGACCGAGGGCGCGAAGCCGTTGAAAGGCGCGCCGGCGGCGCAGGCCCGGGCCAGCGCCGCCGCGTTCGTCTGCCACCCGGCGACGCCCGAGAGGAAGCGGGCGGCGCGGGCGGGGTCCGCCACGGCGCGCCGGAAGAGCGCGGCGCCGGGAG
>JAKAIJ010000067.1 GCA_021814355.1 Acidobacteriota bacterium | reverse complement strand
CGGGCCGCCGGTCTGACGCCCGCGCAGGCGTGGGAGCTGCGCCGGACGGCGGGCTCCTGGCGGGAGGCCGCCCGGCAGGCCCGCGTGGACGTGGAGGGGCTCGTCGCCTCCTACCGCGGCCGGGTCAGCGAACCGTCCCGCGCGCGGCTGGCAGAGGACGTGGAGGAGCTGGTGGCCGCGGCCGAGATCCGGACCCTTGAGCGGCTAACCGGGAAGGCGCCCGAAACCCTGGCCCGGGAACTCTCCCGCGCCGGGTTCACGGCGCTGGCGTCGAAGGGCTTGGGGCCGCCGGCGCGGCCGGGGGAGGCTTCTCCCGCGCCGCCGGTCGCAACGCCCGCCGAGGGGCTCATCCCCTCCGACGCCCGCCCCAAGAACGACATGCAGGGCCCGCTCCTCCACCCCACCTCGCCGAAGTAGGGCGGGCGCCTCTAGTCCCTGTCGAAGTGGGGCATCTCGTCGGGGATGGGGATGGAGAGTTCCACGAAGCCGGCGAACCGGCCGGCCTCGTACCAGGGGATCTGGTGGATGATCTTCCGCTGGCCCTTCTTCCGGATCGTGTAGTGGTTCGGCTCGCGGCGCGCATAGAGCTCGCGAGTTCTGGTGAGGGCGGGCTCGGGGTGGCAAGCGAAGACGCTCCGTCCCACGAGCGCCGCGCCGCCGTCCTCCTTGAAAACCTCGCAGGCGCGCCCGTTCATCGCGAGGATGGTGCCGTCGGCGTCCGTGACGGTGATGGCCGCGGGGAGCTCCTCCGTCCAGTCGTGGTTGGCCACGCTCCACTCCTTCCCGAGTCTCCGGGCGCGGGGCCCGTCTCCCGTCCCACTTTACCGCATCCGGGTCGAATCAGCGAAGGGACAAATCGCGTGAAACGAAGAGGATCAAGCCGCTGGCCTGCTTGGTGTATCCTGGCGGACGGCCCGATGGCCGCCCGCCAGGAAAACCGTTCCAGGATAGGCCCTTAGAAGCTCCACTTCACGCCGAGGCCCACGGCGCGCGGGTCGTAGTATTTCTTGGTCCAGCCCCAGGTGGCGCTGACCACGGGGGCCTGGGCCCAGGTGTTGCGCTTGTTGTAGTAGGTTTCGTCCACGCGGAACTGGGCCTGGGTGTTGAAGACGTTGAGGACGTCCACGAAAAGGGTCAGATCTCCGCGGCCGAGCTTGTGGCCGTACTCGCCGTGGAGCCCGAGGGTGAACTGGGACGCGGTGCGCCCCGCCGAGCTCCGCGGCGCCACGTAGAGCTTGCCGTAGCCGAACTCGTTCTTGGGCCAGTCGGCCAGCTTGTTCACGGGGCGCCCCGAGTCGAACCGGACGTTCGCGCCCACCAGGAAGCCGCGGGGGAAGCGGTAGGCCGCCGTGGCCTTGATCTGGTGCAGGCGGTCCGTGGGCAGCAGTCCGTCGCGATTGGCGATCCAGGCGGCGGAGGGGATGTCCCACTCGGTGGAGGCGTTGGGGGCGAGCTCGGTGCCGGTGCTGTCGAACCCCGCCGCGGTGTTCCCCTCGAGCCGCGAGAGGGTGTAGTTGGCCTCGAAAAACCAGTTGCGGGTGAATCGCTTCTGGGCCAGCAGCTCGAGGGCCTCGTAGGTGCGGCGCGGCTTGGGGAAGGGGGCGTAGTCGGGAATCCTTCCCGCCCAGGTGTCGAGGAGGGGCGTCGTCTGGGCGCCGGGGTTCATGACGATGTAGTCAATGCCGCCGGCGGCGTTCACGTACCCCACCGTTTCGAGGAGGCGGTTCAGGTCGCGGTAGAGGAGCCGGGCGGTCAGGGCGAAGTCCGGAGCCGCCTCGTACTGGACGCCCAGCATAAACTCGTCCTGGGATTGGTTCTGCACGCCGCCCAAGGCGAAGGCGGGGTTCTTGGAGAAGACGGTGCGGGCGGTGAGGACGCCGGTGTCGTAGGTGTCCTTGTAGGTGGGGTGGTTGGCGTCGAGCGACTGGGCCAGGTAGAGGGGGACCCGCTCGTAGTACCGCCCCGCCGAGGCGAAGAGTTTGCCCCGGCCCTCTCCGGTGAAGTCCCAGGCGAGGGCCAGCCGGGGGGAGAGGGAGTCCAGGGTGAGGTCGTTGCCGCCGCCGCTCTGCAGCGCGTTGCGCTCGGCCCTCAGGCCGAAGGTGAGGGTGACCCGGTTTCCCGGGAGGGTCCAGCGGTCCTGGCCGAAGAGCGCCGCGTAGTAGCCCGTCTCGTGGAAGTTCGGGTTCCCCGCGTAGTAGAGGTAGTTGTACCGGTAGCTTGCGGGACTCGTGACGTCGGCGCCGGTCTGGGTCTTCACCTGGACGAGGGCGCCGCCCGTGTAGTCCGCGTACCGGTCCCAGGAGGCGGCGTCGTACTCACCGCCGAAGGTCACCTCGTGGTGGCCGTGGCCTTCCGGCGGGAGCCACGTGGCCTTGAGGCCGAGCTGGCGAGTCTCCCGCGTGTCGAGGGTGAAGCCGCCGAAGCCGGGGCTCACGGCCAGCTCCGGGTTCCAGTCGAGGCTTACCACCGCGCGGGTGGCGTAATCGGCGGGGGAGTCGTGCTTGGGGCGCAGGTTGTTGGTGAGGCGGGTGTAGGCCACGTGGATGTCGAAGAAGAGCCTCGGGGAAGCGCTGGCGTACCAGCGCAGGCCCGCGTTAGTGCTTCCGACGGAGCGCCGGCTCTCCCGCGCCGCGTCGTAGAGGGTCACGGGCGCCCCCTCGTGGAGCTTTTGATCGGAAGGGTCCCCGAAGACCGTCAGCTCGAGGAGGTGGCTCGGCGAGACCCGCCAGGTGAGCTTTCCGAGGTAGCCCAGCGTGGCGGTCCGGTTGTCGTAGTTCCTGTCCAGGTCCAGGAGGGCGCCGTTGAGGGTGTTGCGGACCGTGCTGGTTCCCCGCAGTTCCTCGGTCTTCCGGTAGGGGTTGATCCCCGCGAAGAACCAGAGCCTGCCCTTCACGAGGGGCCCGGAGAGGGTGGCCCCCCAGTCCTGGGCGCTGTAGTTGTTGTTCTCGCTCGCCCCGAAGGCGTCGGCCTTCCGGTTGGCGGTCATGCCGCTGGTGGTGACCCAGGCGCAGAGGTCGCCGTGGAAGTCGTTGGAGCCCGAACGGGTGATGAGGGAGAAGAAGCCTCCCGTGGAGGAGGCATCCTGGGCCTCGAAGCCGCAGGACTCGGTCTCCACCGCGCGCAGGAAATTGACGTTGAGCCCCGTTCCCCACGTGCCCGTGACGGGATCGTTGGTGGTGATCCCATCAATGAGGTAGACGTTCTCCACGGCGGTCCCTCCCGAGATGGCGGGGTTGCCGGCCTGGCGGGAGTGGGTGGCCGTGGGGGAGAAGTAGAGCAGGGACTGGAAAGAGCGGTCGGCGAACTCGCCGAGGATAGGGAGGGACTTTACCTCCTGCTCGGTCCAGTGGACCGGGACCACGGCCTGGCGGGTCGCCACCATGGGCGCGCCGGAGACCACCTCCACGGCCTGCCCCTCGGACGAGAGGTGCACGTCCTGGGCGGTGATGGTCTCGGCCTGCACGGAGCGGCGCCGCAGCTCGACGCGGGCGGCGGCCCCGGTGAAGACGGCGAGGGTGTATTCCTCCGAGGGCGGGAGGTGGGGCACGGTGTAGTGGCCGCTCGAGTCGGTGACCGCCCGGCGCTCGCCCTGGATCGCGGGGCCGGTGACGACCACCTCCGCGCCGGCCACGGGCCGGCCCTCCGCGTCGAGGACGCGGCCGGCGAGGCTTCCGGTCACCGTCTGGGCGAAGAGGGCCGCGCCGGCCAGGGCGGCGGCGAAGAGAAACGGGGTCAGCAGAAATCGCGGGAACGATCGCATCGCGCTTCTCCAAATCAGAAACGACAAAGCCAGCCCGGACGCCCCGAGGGGGCGCACCGGCGTCCCGCCCCTTCCGCGCGCTCATACGCCACGCGCGGCGGCGGGGGACGGATCCGTCCAAAGGAGTCCTTGGGAGCGGCCTAAACGCGGAGCGGCGGGGTGAACGCGGAGCAGGTGCGCGGGGACGCAGGCCGGGCGAAAGCCGGCAGCGGAGCCGGAGAGGCCCATCGGAACGGCGATTCCGCCGGTCGTCCCGGCGGGGCGCAGGAGCCGGCCAGGACGTTCTCGCGGGCCGCCTCTCGGCGGGCGGCGCCCTCGCCGGGGCCGCTCCCCGAGAGAACCAGCGGGGCCGGCGCGGCCCCGTCGCAGACCCAGTACTCGTCGTCCCGGAGGACCACCTGCTGCACCGGGGCCGTCGGCTCCACCCGGATGGCGAAGGGGGCGCTGCGGGCGAAGAGCCGCTCCTCGCCCTCCTCCCCGCGCCTCAGGACTAGGCGGGCGCGCCCGCAAGGGACCGCCGGAACCCGCCAGGAGAAGCGCCCGAGCGACGGGTCCTCGGACTCGGTGAGCCGGAGGGTGACGGGCACCGGGGCGTCGCACTGCAGGAGGAGCTCGAACTCCTCGGTTCCGGCGGGGAGGGCGGACCAGGTCACCGCGACGCTCTGGCCGGGGCGGAGCGGGCCCGGCGAGCTTAGGCGGACCTCGGGGACCGCCGCGGGCGCGGCCCGCAGGGTCGCCGCTGCCGCGAGCAGCAGCGCCGCCGTCCAAATCCGCGCCGTCCGTCGAGACGTCACCAGTGCCGCACCGCCTCCCGGGCCCCAGGTCCCTTCGGGACGCGGCGAGGCCCTGGTCCATTAACCATACCGGCGGAGGGAAGGCGGGTCAAGGAAATTCTCACGCCAGGAGGCCGCGCAAGCGTCCGCCGTCCACGGGGAGGGCGACCCCCGTGAGGAAGGAGGCTGCTTCGGAGCAGAGGAAGGCCACCGCCGCGGCCACCTCCTCGGGGCGCCCCAGCCGCCGGGCGGGCGTGGCCTCCGCCCATGCGGCGCGGACCGCCTCGGGCGTGCGCCCCTCCTTCGCCGCCGTGGCGGCGGCCAGCTCCTCGAGGCGCTCGGTCGTCGTGTAGCCCGGGCAGACGGTGTTCACCGTGATCCCCAGGGAGGCCACCTCGCTCGCGAGGGTCTTGCAGAGGCCCGTGAGGGCCGGCCGGTAGGCGTTGGAGAGGGCGAGGCCGGCGATGGGTTCGTGCGCCGAGACCGAGGTGAGGGCCACGATGCGCCCCCAGCGCCGCCGGCGCATCTCCGGCAGGACGCCCCGAATGAGACGCGCCGCCGAGAGGAAGGTGAGGTTCCACCCCCTGCGCAGGTTCTCCTCCCCCGCGGCCTCGTCGAACCCGCCGGGGGGCGGACCGCCCGCGTTGGCCACCAGGATGTGGGCCCCGCCGTAGGCCTCCCCGAGCCTGGCCAGTGCCGCCTCGCAGCCCTCCGCGGTGGCGAGGTCCGCGGCGGCCCACTCCGCCCTCACGCCGTGGCGCGCGCGCAGGGTCGCGCAGGCCTCCTCGAGCACGGCGGCGCGGCGGGCCACCAAAAAAAGGTCCGCCCCCTCGGCCGCGAGCGCCTCCGCGGAGGCCCGCCCCAAACCCGAACTCGCCCCCGCCACCAACGCCGCCTTGCCTCGAAGACCGAAGTCCATGGCCACCTCCGCGGCCATTGTAACGTCCCGCCGCGGCCGGGAGGGAGGGAAGCGCGGCATGCGGAGGCGGGAGGGAGCCGTGGCGTCCTCGGCCGCGGCAGAAGGAAAACCGGGAATCTCCGGTGAGAATGGCGTACACTACGCTTCAATGGAGGTTGCGCCTCAGGGAGGTGGATCATGACCGAGAACGCGGCCTGTAACGTGGGCGGTGCGGACCGGGTGCTCCGGATCGCCGTCGGACTGGCGATCCTGGCGGTGGGCGCCTATTTCAGGAGCTGGTGGGGGCTGGTGGGGCTTGCTCCCCTGTTGACGGGTCTCTTCCGCTGCTGCCCCGCCTACATCCCGCTCGGCTGGAGCACCGCGGCGAAAAAATAGTCGGCCGGCGCCGCGCGGTGGCCCGCGGGCCCCCGAAGTGATACCATTCCGACCGCCCGGAGGAGCGTTGCATGCGGTTTCCCATGGTCATCGTGGGCGGCCAGTGGGGCGATGAGGGGAAGGGGAAGATGGTGAACCTCCTCTCCGACGCCTCGGACCTGGTGGCGCGCTACCAGGGCGGCCACAACGCGGGCCACACGGTCACCCTGGGGCCCCGGAAGTACGCCCTCCACCTCGTCCCCTCGGGCATCCTCGCCGCGGGCAAGCTCTGCGTCATCGGCAACGGCATCGTGGTGGACCCCGAGGCCCTGGTGAAGGAGATCGGCTCCCTGCGGGAATCGGGGGTGGACGCGTCGGCGTTGCGCGTCTCGGACCGGGCCCACCTCCTGCTGCCCCACCACGCCCTCATTGACCAGCTCCGCGAGGAGCGCCAGGGGGCGGGGAGGATCGGTACCACCGGCCGGGGCATCGGTCCCTGCTACGAGAGCAAGTACACGAGAGAGGGGATCCGGGCGGTCTTTCTCACGGACCGGGACCGTCTCGCCGCGGAGGTCCGCCGGCTCGCGGAGGCGAAGAACCGCTACGCCGCGGCGGTCTTCGGGCACGCGGGGATCCCGGCGGACGGCGTGGTGGCCCGGTTCCTGGAGCTGGCGGAGATCCTCGCCCCACTGGTCACGGACACCGCGATCCTCTTGAACCGCGCCATTGACGAGGGCCGCCGGGTCCTGCTGGAGGGGGCCCAGGGCACGCTGCTGGACGTGGACCACGGGACCTATCCCTTCGTCACCTCCAGCAGCTCCACGGCGGGCGGGGCCTGCACCGGCCTCGGCATCGCCCCCACCCGCATCGCCAGCGTGGTGGGGGTCTTCAAGGCGTACTGCACCCGCGTGGGCGGCGGCCCTTTCGTGACGGAGCTCAAGGACGCCACGGGGGACGCCATCCGGGAGCGCGGCCGCGAGTACGGAACCACCACGGGGCGCCCGCGGCGCTGCGGCTGGTTCGACGCCGTGGCCGCGCGTCACTCGGTGCGCGTGAACGCCCTCGACGGCGTGGCCCTCACCCTCCTGGACGTGCTGGACGCCTTCGACGAGGTGAAGGTCTGCACGGCCTACCGGTGCGGCGGGCGCACCTACGACGAGTTCCCCGCCGCCCCTTGGGTGCTCGAGGGCGCCGAGCCGGCCTACGAGACGCTGCCCGGCTGGAGGGCCGAGATCTACGGCTCCACCGACTGGGACTCCCTTCCCGAGCGCGCCCGCGCCTACGTGAGCCACCTGGAGAAGAGGCTCGGGGTCCCGGTGGTCCTCCTCTCCACGGGGCCCGACCGGGCGCACACCATCGTCCGGGACGTCTCGCTGAGGGAGATCCTGGCGCGATGACCGGCCGCAGGGTCGCCGCCGTGGGCCTCCTGGCCCTGACTCTGGCGCTCTCCGCCGGCGGCGGGGCGGCGCGGCGGCGCGTGGTTGTCCTCGGCTTCGACGGCGCCGACCCCAAGCTCATCCGCCAGTACATGGCCCAGGGAGACCTGCCCAACCTGAAGGCGCTGACCCGGCGGGGGGCGTTTCGGGACCTGAAGATCACCAATCCCCCGCAGACCCCCGTCTCGTGGGCCTCCTTCATGTCGGGGTGGAACCCCGGGCGGACGCAGATCTTCGACTTTCTGCGCCGAGACGTGAAGACGTACAAGCCCTCCTTCGCGTTGAACGAGGAGTCCAGCAGAAGGGTGCTCTTCGGGGGTTGGAATCGCTGGGCCGCCGGGGTCGGATCGCTTCTGCTCGTTCTGCTGCTGGGAACCGCGCTGCGGGGCCTCGTGCGACGCGGAAGCCGGACGGCGTGGCTCGCGAGCTCCGGCGCGGTGGGGCTCGCCGCCGCCGCGGCCGCCTTCGCGGCGGTGGGCCACCTGGTCCCCGACCGCGTCCCCTGGCCGCTGAACCACCGACAGGGCAAGCCCTTCTGGGAGTATGCCGCGGACGCGGGGCTCCGCTGCCTCGTCTTCCGGGTTCCCGACACCTTTCCGGCGGAGCCCTTCGCCGATGGGCGGCTGCTCGCCGGCCTCGGCGTTCCCGACATGCGGGGGCGCGTGGGAACCCCCTACGTCTTCACCACCGACCCTTCGCTCACGGCGGGGGACAACGAGTTCTCGGTGGAGATCGTCCCGGTTCCCTACGACATCGAGACGGGCCTCGTAACCGTCTCCGTGCAGGGTCCCTTCAACAAGCCCTTCTACGAGTACGCCCTGGCCGATGCGCAGCAGGGGTGCACCGACCCCGCCCTCAAGGAGAAGCTCCGCACCCAGGCGGAAGAGCGCCTCCAGAAGGCGGGCGTGAAGCCCACCGTGGACGTGCCCCTCACCCTCGCGCAGGACGCGGTCGCCGGGACAGTCTCCCTCGAGCTCCAGGGCCAGAAGGCCACCCTCAAGAAGGGCCAGTGGAGCGACTGGATGGAGGTGGAGTTCGCCTTCAACCGAGTGCTGAGGCTCAAGGGGCTCGTCCGGTTCTACCTCATGCAGGGGCCGCCCGACCTGAGGCTCTACATGTGCCCCATCCAGTTCCACCCCGCCGACCACGGCATCCCCCTCTCCTACCCGCGGGACTACGCCGAGAAGCTCCTGCGGCGCTTCGGCTGCTACAAGACCATGGGATGGGCGGTGGACACCTGGACCATCTCCTCCGGCCTCGCCGACGAGGAACAGTTCCTCGGGGACATGTACCAGACCGAGGGCGCCTACGAGCGGATGATGCGGGACCTCCTGAAGGACGGGGACTGGGACCTCTACGTCCAGGTCTACGAGTTCACCGACCGAGCGGCCCACGTGCTCTGGCGCTACCTCGACGAGCGCCACCCTCTCTACGACGGCGCAAAGGCCCCCATCTACCGCGAGGCGCTGCGGCAGACCTACGTCTACATGGACAAGATCGTGGGCGAGGCGGCGGCGGCGCTCCCGCCCGACACCGACCTGCTGGTGCTCTCGGACCACGGCTTCGCCTCCTTCCGCAAGGAGGTCAACTACAACCGCTGGCTGGTGGACAGGGGCTACATGACCCTCAGCGCCGACACGGGGGTCCTGACCCTCCAGGACCTCTTCGACGACAACCGCCTCCTCTTCAAGAACGTGGACTGGTCGAGGACCCGCGCTTACGCGCTGGGGCTGGGCAACGTCTACGTCAACCTGAAGGGGCGCGAGGCCCACGGCATCGTGGAGCCGGGCCGCGACTACGCGGCGCTCTGCGCGGATCTCCAGCGGGAGATGCCCAAGATCGTGGACCCCGAGACGGGCGAGCTCCCGGTCTTCAAGGTCTACCAAAGGGACGAAATCTACCGGGGCTACGACCCCGGCGTGATCCCCGACCTACGGGTCACCAACGCCCCCGGCTACCGGGTCTCCTGGCAGACCTCGCTCGGCGGCGTCCCCGACGCCCTGGTGACCCCCAACAACAAGCCCTGGAGCGGCGACCACTGCTCCCTGGACCCCTCCTTCGTCCCCGGCGCCTTCTTTCTGAGCCGTCCCGTGGGTCGCGACCCCGACATGCTGGACGTGGCGCCCACGGTCCTGGACCTGCTCGCGGTGCCGGTCCCCAAAGAGATGGAGGGCCGGAGCCTGGTGGCAAGATGACTTTCCCGCGGAGGCGCGGAGGACGCGAAGAGAAGCCTTCTTTCGGGGGAAGGGCCCTTGGTGTTCTTAGCGTTTTGGCGGTTCAATCTTTCGCCCTCGGCTTTGAGGCCGCTGCGCCGCAGAGGGACCTCGACGCCGAGATCCGGCGCCTCGGCGCCCAGGTGGAGGAGATCGCGGGGAAGCAGCAGGGACTCCTGGACCGCATCGAGCTCCTGAGGCGGCGCGTTCGGCTGAGCGCCTCCACCCTGGCAAGGGTGCGCCAGGACCGGGAGGCGGCCGCGGCGGCCGTCGCCGCCGCCCGCGAAAGGCTGGAGGCGCTGCGCGCCGAGGACGCCGCCACCCGGCGCTACCTGCGCAACCGCATGCGCCAGCGCTACGCCCTGGGCCTTCTCCAGGAGTACCGGGTCTTCTTCGCGGCGGGGAGCACCCAGGACGTCCGGGAGGTGGCGCTCTACCTTTCGGCGCTCGCGGGGCGCGACCGGGCGGCCCTGGTGCGCTACGCCGACTCGATCCGGGCCCAGGAGGCGGCCCGGGTCTCCCTGACCCGCGGGCTCGCGGCGCTCGATCGGGCGCAGGAGCAGGTGACCGCCGAGCGCGCCGCGCTGCTCTCCCAGCAGGACCAGCTCGCCGCGGCGTTGGAGCGGGTCTCCAAGGAAAAGGAAAGCTCCCGCAAGGCCCTGGAGGAGACGCTCGGTGCCGCCCGCGCCATGGACCGCTACCTTGCGGACCTCGCGTTCAAGACCCGCGTGGACATGTACAGCAAGGACATGGCCCAGGCTCGCGGCCGTCTTCCCCTTCCCGTGGCGGGCCGCGTGGCCGCGGGTTTCGGAGACTACGTCCACCCCCGCTTCCGCACGAAGGTGCCCCACCCGGGCCTCGACGTGGACGCGCCCCTGGGGAGCCCCGTGCGGGCGGTCTTCGACGGCACCGTGGCCTACGCCGGCTGGCTGAGCGGCTACGGGTACACCGTCATCCTGAGCCACCCGGGCGGGTTCTTCACCGTCTACGGAAGGTTGGACGAGGTGCGCGCCGCGGCGGGCGACGTGGTGCCGCAGGGCGGGCTGGTGGGCACCGCGGGCGGGGATGTGAACCGCGGGGCGTCGGGGATATACTTCGAGCTCCGGGCGGGCGACCGGGCGGTGGACCCGGCCCCGTGGCTCGCTCCCTAGCAGGCGGCTGAGAAACTCGCGGCCTACGGGAGTTTTTCAGCAGCCGGCTAGGCGGCCGCCCGGCGGCGGAGGACAAAGACCGATGAGACGGGTCCGCACCCTCCTGGCGGCCGCGCTGCTGGCCGTAATCCTGACGCCCCTCGCGATCCGCGCTCAGGCCCCCGCGCCGCCCGGGCTCTCGCCCGAGAACGCCTCCCTCTTCCGGGAGGTCTTCGGGATGGTCCTCAAGGAGTACGTGGACCCGAAGAGTCCCGCCGACGTAGTGAAGGGCGCCGTGGCGGGGCTGGTCGAGTCCGCGGGCCCCGAGTGCGCCTACGTGCCCCCCGACCAGGTGGCGGCCTACCGCGCGCTGCGCGCGGCGGGCCCGGCGCTCCCGCTCTACGTCACCAAGGGACAGGACTTCGCCAGGGTCCTCGCGGTCTTCCCGGGCACGGACCCCGCGGTCCGCGTGGGCGACGCGCTACGGTTCGTGGACGGCAGGAGCACCTACGACCTGACCTACCCGCAGGTGCTGGAGGCGCTGCGCGGCGCCGAGGGGGAGCCGGTCCGCTGCAGCTTCCTCAAGGCCGAGACCTGGCAGACCCACGCCGTGACGCTCCAGCGCCAGCTCCCGCCGGCCGCCTCGGTCTCCCCCCTGCCGGGCGGGGCCGCGGCGCTTCTCATCCCGGCGCTGGAGGCGGCGGTCCCCGGCGACCTGGCGCCGCGCCTCGCGGCCGTGAGGGGAGCCGTCCTCGTGGACCTGCGCGGCTGCGCCTCGGAAGACGATGAGGCGGCCCTAAGCTGGCTGGGCCTCTTGACCGGCGACGGGGAAGGGCTTTTCGACCAGGGGCAGGGGCCCAAGCGCCCCCACCCCGTCCGGGGCGCGGGTTTGCTGAGGGGACGGACCATCCGGGTCCTGGTGGACGGGACCACCGCGCGCGCGGGGGAGATCCTGGCGGCGGGGCTCGCCAAGTCGGGCGCCACCCTGGTGGGTGGCCCCACCTTCGGGTGGGCTCCCCGCTTCGAAGACCTCCCGTTGAACAACGGCGGGCTCCTGAGACTCCTCACCGGCTTCTACGCGGACGCGGGCGGGGCGCCCATCCAGCAGCGGCCGCTCCAGCCCGTCATCGCCCTCGAGGCCGGGGAGACGGAGGCGCCCGCGGCCTTCCGCGCCCGGGCGCTGAGGGCTGCCGCGCCGGCGTCCCCCGCGGCGCCGGTCCCCGATCCGAAGCATGCCCGCCCGACGCCGCGCGGGTAGCCGGAAGCGGCCCTCCGCCGGCGGGTTTCCCTTCCTCGCCGTCGCCGGTCTGGTTCTGCTGGTGGCGGGGCTCGCCCTCGTCGTGCAGCACCTCCGGCGGCCGCGGCCCGTCTCCCCTGCGCCCCC
>JAKAIJ010000301.1 GCA_021814355.1 Acidobacteriota bacterium | reverse complement strand
CGCGCGCAGGGCCCGCCGATCGGACGCGAGGGCCCAGCCCAGCGCGCCCGCCGCGGGAACAAGGAGCCCCGGGGCGGCCCAGGCCAGGTTCACCAGCGACCACCGATGGGCGCAACCGCCGGCGAAGGCCAGTGCGCCGACCGCGAGCGCGAGCGCCTGCGGGCGGGGAACCTTTCGCCCCAGGGCGGTCCACGCGAGCCCCGCCGCCGCCCCCAAGGGCAGGAGCGTGAGCGCGCCGTTGAGGGCGAGGGCGCTCGAAGCATAGACGGGGGACGCCTTCAGCCCGCGCCACCCGTAGGAGCCCCAGACCGTGGCCCAGCCCTTCAGGAGGCCTCCCTGGTTCCCTGGAATCCCCTTGTACCGGGAGGCCGGGAAGAGGGCCCACTGGTACCAGAGCTCCGCGGGCGAAACGCGCGGCAGGAGCCAGAGGGCGAAGCCCCCAGCCACGAGGAGGCCGCCGGCGGCCCACCCCGCGCAGAGCCTCCACCGCCGCGGCCGCTCCGGCACCCAGGGGAGCACGAGCGCCCCCGTCCCCGCCACGAGGTAGGCGCCCTGGTCCTGCAGGCAGAAGAAACCCGCGGCCATGAGCGCCCCCGAGAGCGCCCCCCAGAGGAGGGGGTGCTCCCCGTCGAGCCCACGGGCCAGCGCCGCCAGCGCGAAGAGCTGGGCCACGTCCACGGCCCAGTGGTGGCTCGGCACCAGCCAGTAGTTCACCCCGCAGGGGATCAGGAAGAGCGCCGCGGCCGCGCGGAGCCAGCGATTTTCGGTGAGACGCCGGAGCAGGAGGTCCACCCCCGCGATCAGGAGCAGCCCGTAGAAGAGGAGCGGCAGCCGCCCCGCGAGAACCGTGGGCCCCAGCAGCTTGAAGGCCAGCGCGGTGGGGAGGAACGAGCCGGGGGGGACGATCTCGAAGAAGTCGGCGTGGGGGACCTGGCCCCGGGCGATGCGCTCGGCGTCCACGAGCGCCACCCCCTCGTCGCCCACCTGGAAGTCGCGGGTGAGGTTCGCGGCCAAGAAGAGGAGGGCCAGGACTCCGACCGCCGCGAGCGTGCCGCGGGCCGCGGGGCCGTCGCTCCGCCAGAACCCATCCGGGATGGCCGTCGCCCGCGTCCCGTCCATGTCCCTCCACCGCGCTGGGCGGTGACCGCGACGCTCCGGCGGCAACGCGCCCGCCGGGGCACGCCGGACCGGGACGGTGCCCCGGGAAGGCTCCCCGCGCGCCCCGGGGTCAGTATCGCGCGTCCACGTGGTCGTACCCGTGGCACTCCAGGTCGCAGCTCCCGGAGCCCGAGCCGGCGGACTGGAACAGCAGCACGCCGAGGCTGTTGGAGGTGACCTGGCTCCGGTCGAACCGGACGAGCGCGCGCTGCTCGGAGCTGCCGTGGGGATCATGACACACCGCGCAGGAGGCGGGCGACGCCGTCATCGCCGGCGGGGCCGGCCGACCCCTCGCGAAGCCGGGCGATGCGGGCGGGAGAGGACGCGCGGGAGGGAGACCGCGGGCGAGGCGGCGCTGCGCCTTGAGGGCCTCGGGCTCGGGGAGAAACTGGCCGGTGACGTGCTCGCGGTGGTAGGGGAAGGAGTCGTTGTCGAGGATGCTGAGCCGGTCGTGGCACCGGTAACAGAGCGCGTAGGCTTCGGGGGATTCGGGCACCCCGGGCCGCACCTCGTAGGGCTGGGCCAGAAGCTTGGGGTTGCGGCTCACGTGTGGCCCGCGCAGCCCGCCGCTTCCGTCGGAGCCGTGGCAGCTCGTGCAGTCGAGCGGCTCGGGCTTCTGGAGTCCCCTCAGGCTGGGCAGGTCGGCCCTGCCCCTCGAGCCGATGCGGTGGGACGAGGCGGCGCTGTCCAGGAAGAGGCCGCCCACCCGCGAGCGATCGCCCTCCCAGCCGCGCTGGGGCGGGCCGGCGTGGCAGGCGAAGCAGACCTGCGAGACGGAGGCGGGCCGGCCCGGCAGCCTCCTCCCGTCCGGCGAGAAGGCGGCGGCTACGAGGGTCCGGGTGGCCCCCTCCTCCCTCCACTCGGTGGCGTGGGGCTCGTGGCAAGAGCCGCAGGCCCCGCGGAAAGAGAAATCCCCGGACCGCGTGAGCCGGCTCCAGCGGCCCTTCTCGGTCCAGAGATGCTGGCTCTCGAAGGCGGACGGCGCCCCCGTCAGCCGAGGCGTGCCGGGGCGGAGGTCGCTCTCCCGCCGCACCATCTCATGGCAGTCGAGGCAGAGCTCGTCGGGGTTCTTCTTGAGAAGGGCATAGCGCGCCCCTCCCTTGTGGGGCACGTGGCAGTTCTGGCAGTCCCGGTGGGCGGGGCCGGCCGGGGCCGGCGGCGCGGGCGGGGCCTGGGCCGCGGCGGCGGCGGCGAGGAGCACGGGAAGCACCAGGGACCACAGGCGGCGCGTCATCGGGTCGGCCTCAGAAGGCGGTTCCGCGGAAGAGGCGGAAGAGGTTGATGCTGAGCCGGTGGGTGTAGGTGCCCAGCACGGGTTCGCGGGTGTAGCTGTAGAGCACGTTCAGGTGCAGGTCGCGGTAGGCGAGCTGGGCCGAGGCGAAGGCCTGCCAGTAGGAGCCGCCCTCGGGGTAGCGCGACCAGATGAGCGACGTGGAGACGGGGATGCGCCGGAAGACCACGCGCGAGTGCGACGCGCCCAGGGAGTAGT
>JAKAIJ010000066.1 GCA_021814355.1 Acidobacteriota bacterium | reverse complement strand
CGAGACCACGGAGCCGTCGGTCTCGGTCCCCACCGCCACGGCGCAGAGGCCCGCGGCGACGGCCACCGCCGAGCCCGAACTCGATCCCGAGGGGTTGCGGTCGAGGGCGTAGGGGTTGTGGGTCTGCCCGCCGCGGCCGCTCCACCCGCTAGTGGAGTGGTTGGAGCGGATGTTGGCCCACTCGCTCAGGTTGGTCTTGCCGAGGAGCACGGCGCCCGCCTCGCGCAGGCGCTGGACCACGAAGGCGTCCCTGGCGGGACGGCTCTCGAAGAGGGCCATCGAGCCCGCCGTGGTGTGCATCTTGTCGGCGGTGTCCACGTTGTCCTTGACGAGGACGGGGATGCCGTGGAGGGGGCCGCGGGGTCCCTTCTCCTTCCGCTCCCGGTCGAGGGCGCGGGCGGTCTCGAGGGCATCGGGGTTCACCTCGAGGACCGCGTGGAGCCCCCCCTCGCCTCCGTTCAGCGCCTCGATGCGCGCGAGGTAGGCCGCCGTGATGTCGGCGGAGGTGAAGGTGCCCGCCGCCATGCCCGCCTGGAGCTGGGCCACCGTCCGCTCCTCCACCGCGGGCAGGGCCGGCTTCGGCGGCTGGGGAGGCGGGGCTTCTTGCGGCCCGCAGGCGAGAAAGCAGAGGGCCAGGACCAGGGCCAGCGGGAGAACGACGCTCCGTCGGTTCATGGGAGACTCCTTTGTGGTTTGTCCAGGCGCGCCCACCGCGAGCCACAGGGGCAGCTCTTTCTTGAGCGCCCCACGGAACCGGCTCGTCAGGTTCCGCGAGCCGGCGCCACCCCCGCCGCCCGTCCCGCTCTTGTTGTCCATGGGAGAATTGTGGCCCCGGCTCGGCGCGGGGGTCAAGGCGGGGGGCGAGGAGGCTTGCCCGGGCGGCCGCCTTTTCATAAAATTGCCGCTCGCCCCGCCAAGCGGGAGCAGGGAACGGCAGCCACGCGCTGGGAGCGGGATGCCGGAAGCCGTTAGAAAGCGAGGGGGAGCCATGTCCCACTACACCATCGTCTCCATGCCCGGCGACGGCATCGGCAGGACCGTCCTGCCCGAGTCGGTGAAGGTCCTCCACAAGGCCGGCCTCAAGGCCGACTACCTCCACGGCGACATCGGCTGGGACTTCTGGTGTTCGGAAGGCAACGCGCTGCCCGACCGCACCATCGCCCTTCTCGAGAAGCACAAACTCGGTCTCTTCGGCGCGATCACCTCCAAGCCCAAATGGGACGCCGACGCGGAGCTCGACCCGCAGCTCAAGGGGAAGGGGCTCGTCTACTACAGCCCCATCGTCACCATGCGCCAGAAGTTCGACTTGGACCTCTGCGTCCGCCCCATCCGCTCCTTCCCGGGCAACCCGCTCAACTTCATCCGCAAGAAGCTCGACGGCGGCTTCGAAGAGCCCATCGTGGACGCCGTCATCTTCCGCCAGGGCACCGAAGGTTCCTACGCGGGCGTGGAGTGGACGAACCCGCCGAAGGCCGTCCACGACGCTCTCTGCACCCACGCCAAGTTCAAGGGCTTCGCGGGCGTCAAGGGCGAGGACCTGGCCATCTCCACGCGCATCGTCACCCGTGACGCCACGCGCCGGGTCGTGCGCGAGGCCTTCGAGTATGCCAAGAGGTTCGGCTACAAGAGCGTGACCGTGGCGGAGAAGCCCAACGTCCTGCGCGAGACCTCGGGGATGATCGAGAGCGAGGCCCGCGCCATCGCCAAGGAGTACCCCGGCATCGCGCTCTGGTCCGTCAACATTGACGCCATCATGATGTGGCTCACAAAGAACCCCGAGGAGTACGGCGTCTTCGTCTGCGAGAACCTCTTCGGCGACATCCTCTCGGACGGCTTCGCGGGCCTCGTGGGCGGCCTGGGCTTCGCCTGCTCGGGGAACATCGGCCGCGAGTACGCCGTCTTCGAGCCCACCCACGGCTCGGCGCCCAAGTACGAGAAGCTCAGCCCCTCCATCGTGAACCCCGTCGCCATGATCCTCTCCGCCGCCATGCTCTGCGACCACGTGGGCGAGCAGGAGAAGGGTGACCGCATCCGAGGCGCCGTGGCCGAGGTGGTGAAGGAGGGGAGGGCGCGCACCTACGACATGATGCGCCTGCCCGGCGGGCCCAAGGTCTTCGAGAAGGGCGCCTGCACCACCCAGCAGATGACCGAGGCGATCCTGGCGAAGCTGTAGACCCGCAACGGGCCCTTCACCGCAGAGGCGCGGAGAGGACGAGCCAGAGAATCAAGAAGCGGCGAAGGCGAGAAGAGAAAGCGAGTCTCGCGCGCGCACTCATGTGCCCACGGACTCGCGTGTGGAACCGCGGGCGGTCATCTGGCCGCCCGCTTGCTTTACACGCATGGACACCGGAGCGCCGCTTTCGGTAGACTGGCGGCGTTTACGAAAAAGCCGAGGAACGCTGGACGAAGGAGAGGGTGTCGTGGGTACGAAGAACGGACGCGCGTTGGCGGAATTGATGGCGCTTGACTACCTCGAGGAGGGCGGTCCATTCGCGGAGAAGGGCGCCGTAGGCGCGAAGGATGGATTCCCCATCGCCGTGGATTGGACCAAGAGGGGAAAACAAGCCTGCGTGGCTCTGTCCGTCCGCTACAAGAGGGGTTCCCTCAGGCATACCCCGGAAGAGGCGCGCGCCGCCCTCCTCGCTGACGCGTCGCTCCTCCAGGCGATGGGCAAGAAGAAACTTTCTTCGGCCGAGCAGAAAGCAGCTTGCGTGCAAGGGGACCGCCTCAATCTATTCTGGGACTACTCCTTTGGCGCCCCGAAGCCGCAGGCCGTATCTGCGGCCGTAGAGGCCCTGGTCCGGTTCGCCGCGCTGCACGCCCAGCCAGTCGGCGAAGGGTGCGACCTCTGCGGCGCCGCGACCGGCGGGATGCTCTATTGCTTGGAAGGAACCCCACAATCCGTGTGCGGCGCCTGCTCGGGACGGATCGAGGCGGAGAACCAGGAAAAGGCGCGCGCGTGGGAGGGCGTCGAGCCAAGGCCCCTTCTCGGATACGCGGCAGGAGCCGTCGCAGCGACCCTTCTGGCCCTGGCGTGGGGTGGAATCGCTTTCATGACGAACCGGATCTACGTCGCTTTAGCCCTGGGCATCGGATTCTGCGTGGCCACCGCCCTCCGGCTCGCCATGCGCAAGGTCACTTTCGGAGGAAAGATCGCGACCTTCTTGTTGACCGTCTTTTCCGTTCTCGCGGGAGACTTCTTCTTCATTCTCCTCTCCGTTGCCAAGGAGATGCACGTCTCGCCGTCCGGCGAACTCGTCCAGCGCGTGCTGTCTCACTTTGCCGCCATCGAGTTCTCAAATTCTTCAGGATACTTGAGCCTTCTGTTCGGCATCGTGGGGGCCGTCGCCGCGTTGACGTTTCTCAAACAGAAGCCCCCCGGGCGGGGAATGGTACGCGTTCAGCCAGGGCGGAGGGCCTGACGAGCGGCCCCAAGGCCTTCGAGAAGGGCGCGTGCACGATCCAGCGGATGACCGAGGCGATCCTGGCGAAACTGTAGGCCCGGTCGGTGAAAATGCAGCGCCGGGCGCGGGCGGGGCGCATGCGGCGCCTCTCTCGGCTGGAGCCTCCCGGGCCGGCGTCGGTGTGGCAGAATAGGCGCATGAGCAGCGCGGAGGAGAGTCCATGACCTGGAAACGCTTCCTGGCCGGCGCCCTCCTCCTGGTTGTCTTAAGTGCCTACCTCGCCACCGTGGGAGTCCGCGCGGCGGCCCTCGCCAGGGACCTCGCCCAGCCGGGCCTCTCGGCGGTCAAGAGTTCGGACGTGGCCGGCCTTTTCGTCCCTTCGGTGAAGCACATGGGTCGCCGGTCAGGGGAGGGGTTCGAGGGCCTTCTCTTCCTCGTGCTTTACGCGGTGGCCATCGCGGAGACCCTGCTCTCCGCGGGGGCCGCCTATGTCGTGCCGTTTCTGGGGAGGCGCGCCCGCGCCCTCGGCCTCGGGGCGGCCGTCGCCGCCTTCGCCCTCCCCCTGCTCCTCGCCCTGGCGTGGCTCCTCTCCCGGACAGGACCCTCCAGGCCCCGTGCGGTCCAGGAGACCCTTTTCGTGCTGGTGGGGCTGGCGGTCCTGGGATGCATCGGCTTCTGGTCGGCGGCCCTGGTCACCTGCCTCGTGAACCGCGTGGAGCCTTGGAGCCGTCCGCGCGCCGGCGAGCCGGCCCCCGCCGCTGCCCGGGCCAACGGGGTCTCCTACGCGGTGGTTCTTGCCGCCCCGCCCCTCGCGGCGGCGGCGGCCCTCTACTTCGGCCTCGTCTGGGACCCCCAGCGGGAGCTCTGCCAGCGGGCCCTCCTCGGGGACGCCCCGAAGGTAAAGGCGCTGCTTGCGTCGGGCGCCTCGCCCGACCGCCGGGACCGGGGGGGCCGAACGCCCCTCGCCGCCGCCGCTGCATCGGGCTCGGCGCAGACGGTGGCCCTCCTTCTGGAGGCCGGGGCAGACGTGAACCGGACCGACGGCGAGGACGCCACCCCTCTCCACGCGGCGGCGCGCTCCCAGCGAAGCGATGTGGTGAAGCTGCTGATCGCGCACGGGGCCAAGCTCGACGTTGTGGACGGGCAGGGAGGGACGCCCCTCGCGGCGGGGAGCCACGACGCCGCCACGGTACAGGCGCTCCTGGACGCGGGTGCGTCCCCCGAGTTCCACGGCCCCGGCGGTCCGACGCCCCTTATGGCGGCCAGCAGGGAAAACAATACGGAGGGCGTGAAGCTCCTCATCGCCCGGGGGGCGAAGGTGAACGGGCGCGAGCCCAGGGGCGCGACCGCCCTGATCTGCGCCCTGGACGCCCGCGCCCTGGCTGCGGCTCGCCTCCTCCTCGAGCGCGGTGCGGACCAGGGCCCTCCCGCCAAGACGCCGGATGGTGCATCCAACGAGAGCGCCATGCCCCACGCCGTGGGAGGCGGGCCCGACGCCGTCCTGCTCCTTCTGGACTTCGGCGCGGACCCGGACCAGTGGGCCTACGGCCGGCCGCTCCTCCATCACGCGGCCCAGTTCGGCTGGCTCGCGGTGGCGAAGCGGCTGGCGGAGGCGAAGGTCGAGGTGAACCGCGCGGTTCCCGGCCAGGGCACGGCCCTGGACCTCGCCGCCCGGTACAAGCAGCAGGAGGTCCTCGATTATCTCCTCTCCGTCGGGGCCAAGGGCGAGAGGGAGCTGGCGGCTGTTGCGGAGTCCAGCAAGTAGCCGCCTGTCCCGCGTCGCCGCCGGCCCGCAGCACGGCGCCGGCGGCATGAACCGAAACGGGAGGCTTCGCGGGCGTGGGCCCGCCGTCCCTTCGGGAGGCTGGATCATGGTCACGATGCTTCGCCGCCTTCTCTGCGCCGCGTCGGCCCTCGCGTGTCTGCTGTTCATGGCGGCGGCGCCGCCGCCGGCGCCGCGGCGCGCGGTCCTCGTGAGCTGGGACGGCGCCAAGCCCGCCGTGCTCCGGACCCTCCTCGACCGGCGCCGTCTCCCCAACCTCGCGCGCCTCATGCGGGAGGGCCGCTGGTCGCTGGAGGCGCGCACCGTCGTCCCCAGCCTCACGCTGCCCTCCCACGTCTCCATGCTCACGGGCGTATCGCCTCGGGTGCACGGCGTCCTCTGGAACGACGACCGGCCCGAGGCGGGAACCGTCTCGGTCCCCACTGTCTTCGAGGTGGCAAAGGCCGCGGGCCTGCGGACGGCCATGGTCTACGGCAAATCCAAGTTCCGCACCCTGCTCAAGCCCGGCACCCTGGATGCGGCCGAACTGGTGGGGGGGGACTCGAGCGCTGTGGCGCGCGCCGCCCTCCGAGTCCTGCGAGACGAGTCCCCCTCGCTCCTGCTTGTCCATTTCGCCGAACCCGACGCGGCGGGCCATGGGCACGGATGGGGAGACGCAGCCTCGGGGGCTCCGCCCTCCCGGGAGTACCAGGCGGCCCTCGTATCGGCGGACCACGCCCTCGGGCGAATCGTGGCCGCGCTGAGGGCGGACGGCGGATGGCCGCGCACCTTCCTCGTCGTGACCGCGGACCACGGCGGCCACGGAAAGACCCACGGATCGGAAGACCCGCAGGACATGACCATTCCCTGGGTCGCGGCAGGCGGGCTCGTCCTCCGGCAGGGCAAGCTGGCGGTGCCCGTCTCCACCCTGGACACGCCCCGGACCGCCCTCGCCGCCCTGGGTTTGACCGCCCCTGCCACTTGGGAAGGAAAAGTGATACCGTGCCTTGTGCAGGCGCCCGTCGTGACGCCCCTCAGGAGAGCCGCATGAACCCCGCCGTGCCCGACCGCTATCGTTGGGACCTTTTCGAGTGCCCCGTGGGCAACATGATCGCCGTCGTGAACGAGGCGAGCGCGGCGGTGCGCGTGGAATTTCTCACCCGGGCGAAGGCCGACAGGGTCCTCTCCTCCTTCGGCGACGGGACCGCGCTCAAGCGGGACGCCCGCGCTCTGGCCCCACTCCGGCGCCAGCTCGCCGAGTACTTCGCGGGTCGGCGCAAGCGGTTCGAGATCCCGCTCGCCCCGAGCGGAACGGCCTTCCAGCTCTCCGTGTGGCGGGCGCTCAAGAAGATCCCCTACGGCCAGACCCGGAGCTACGCCCAGCTCGCCGAGGCGCTCGGGCGCCCCGAGGCCTTCCGGGCGGTGGGAACCGCCAACGGCGCCAATCCTCTCCCGGTCCTCCTTCCGTGCCATCGGGTGGTGGGGTCGGACGGAAGCCTCCACGGCTACGCCGCGGGGCTCGCGGTAAAGTCGTTCCTCCTGAAGCTCGAGGGCGCGATCGAATAGCGCCCGGAGAAACCGCGCGGCGCGGGAGAGAAACCCATGAAAGACGTCGAGTTCGAATCGCTCCTCCAGCCCTGGATCGGGCGCATCCGCGACGAGGAGCTGCGGGAAAAGGTGGTTGGGGTCTTCGAGGCCGCGCTGGAGCGCAGCGGCTACCGGAAGGCGGGCCAGTTCCGTAAGATGCCCTTCACGCTGCTCACCGACTGCCGGGGCGTCACCTTCCTCGAGCATACCCTGGCCGTGACGGCCGGCGCCGTCGGCCTGGCCCAGGCCCAGTCGAGCCACTACGCGAAGATGCCGTACCGCATTGACATGGACCGGCTCATCGCCGCCGGCCTCCTGCACGACGTGGGCAAGATCCTCGAGATCGAGCCCGACGGGAAAGGCGGCTACCGGAAGAGCCGCAGCGGGATGTGCCTGCGCCATCCGCTCTCCGGGCTGGCGCTGGCCGCCGAGGCCGGCCTCCCCGAGGAGGTGCTCAACGGCATCGGATGCCACGCGAGGGAAGGCGAAGGCGTGCCGAAGCCGGTGGAGACGGTCCTCATTCATCAGGCCGACTACGCCACGTTCGATCCGCTCGTCATGATGCAGAAGGGAAGCCTGATCTCGTAGCGGCACCGCGCGTCGCTGGAGCACCCCGGATCTTCCCCCCCGCCCGCGGCGCCGCACCCGGAGGGCCCGTCGCATGAGACGGCATCTCGCGGTCGCGCTACTTCTCCTCGCCCCCGCCGGCTTTTCCCGGGCCGCGCGCGCGGCAGCGCCCCCGGCCACCGAGGCGGGCGCGCTCGTGGTCGCGGCGCCATCCACGCCGGGCGGAGACGGTCCGCGGGCGGGGGACCGCATCACGGCGTGGCGGCGGATGGCCTCCTCCGGCGGCGAGGCCCCCGAGGCCTCGGGGACGGTGGAATTCCCGACGGATCTCCTGCTGGCCCTGCTCGAGGAACAGCCGCGGGGGCCCTTCCAGGTCCGGGTCACGCGCGAGGGCGCGGCGCCGCTCTGGCTCCCGTGGCCTTCGGAGACGCCGCGGCCCGAACTGGGGCTCGTCTGGAACGACGGGCGGCGGGAGTTGGAGCGCCGGGCCGCGGAGCTCCTCCTCCAGAAAGACGCCGAGGGGATCGCCCAGCTGGAGAGCCTCTCGCGCGGGCAGGACCTCCACGGCCGGGAGCGGGGCTGGCTTTTCTACGCCGCGGCGCGGGGGGCGCGGAGCCTGGCTCTGGGGGACCGCGGGGCGGCGCTGGCGCGGCAGGCCGCGGAGGCCTTCGCCGGCGCCTCCGCCGCGGAGCGTGCGCTCGTCCTCGACCTGCTGGGGATCCTTACGGAACAGAGGGCCGACCTGGACGGCGCGGAGGCCGTCTACGCCCAGGGGTTCGAACTGCGGGGCGGGGACGCCGGCGCGACCCTCGGCGCCGCGAAGTCGCTCACGAGCCTCGGGCGCGTGGCCTGGACGCGGGGAGACCTGAATCGCGCCCGCGGGCGGTTCGCCGCGGCCTTGGCGATCCGAAGCCGCCTGGCGCCCGGCTCCATGGACGAGGCCGACTCCCTCAGCGACCTCGGGATCGTCGCCTGGCGGCTCGGGGACCTGGAGGGGGCCGACGACCACCTCCGCCGCTGCTTGGCCGTTCAGGAGCGCCTCGTGCCGGAAGGGGTGGACGCGGCGCGGACCTGGAACAACCTGGGGCTCGTGGCCTACGACCGCGGGGACCTTGCCGCCGCCGAGGAGGACTTCCGGCGCGCGCTCGCGGTGCGCGAGCGGCTCATCCCCCGGCACCCCGACACGGCCCAGAGCCTCCAGGACCTCGGCGTGGTGAGCTGGAAGCGGGGCGACCTGGCGGCCTCGGAGCAGTTCATCCGCCGCGGGCTGGAGCTCGAGCGCCTCTTCGCCGCCCGGAGCCTGGGCGTGGCCCAGTCCCTCCACTCCCTCGGCATCCTCTGCATGGAGCGGGGCGATTACGGCGGGGCCGGCGACTACCTGCGGCAGGCCCAGGCCATCTACGAAGAGGTCTCGCCGGAGAGCCTCCACGTGGCCGAGGGGCTCGACGCCCTCGCCTCGCTGGCCCGGCAGCGGGGCGACCTGGCGGCGGCGGAGACGGCCCTGGAGCGCTCCCTCGCCCTGCGACGCGCCCAGGCGCCGCGCAGCCCCCTCGAAGCCAAGACCCTCCTCGCGCTGGGGCTCCTGAGGCGGGACCAGAACCGGCTGGACGACGCCCGCCGGGCCATCGAGTCGGCCATCACCATCTGGGACGAGGTGGCGCCGGGAAGCCCGGAACGGGCCGACGCCCTCGTGGAACTCGGCCGGCTCCTCGGCGAACAGGGCGCGACGGCGAAAGCCGAAACCCTGATCCGCGAGGCCCTCGCGGACCTCCGGCGGCTGCTCCCCGGAAGCATGGAGGAGGCGGAAGCGGCGCACGCCCTGGGCGTCGTTCTCCTGCACGAGAAGAGGACGGGTGAAGCCGTTCCCCATCTGTTGGCGGCTCTGGAGGCGCTGGAGGCCGACGCGGGCCGGGCCGGCGAGTCGGAGCACGACCGGGCGGGGTTCCGGTCGCGGTACATCCGGATGTACGACGACGCGGCGGGAGCGCTCGTGGACGCCGGGCGCCCACGGGAGGCCTTTGCGGTGGTGGAACGCTCCCGCGCCCGGGCGTTCCTGACGCTTTTGGGCGAGAGGGACCTGGTCTTTTCCGGCGAGATCCCGCCGCGCCTCGACGCGGAGCGGCGCCGCCTGACGGCCCGCCACGCCGGCCTCCGGGAAGAGCTCGCGGGAACCTCGCCGCAAAACCAGCGCGAGCGCTACGAGGCCATCCTCGGGGAACTGAGGGGGCTCGCCCGCCGGCGGGAGGAGATCTCCGCGGAGGTTCGGCGCGCCTCCCCGCGCCTGGCGGCCCTCACGGATCCCGTGCCGCTGGACCTGGATCGGGCCTCGGCCGCGCTGGAGCCGGGCGCGCTGCTGCTCTCCTACGCCGTGGGGGAGGAGCGGTCGTTCCTCTTCGCGGTGGGGCCCGGGCGGGGGCGGTTCCGGGCCGTGGAGCTGAAGGTGACGCGAAGCGCCCTCGCCGCGAGGGTCCGCCGGTTTCGAGCCGCCCTCCGGGAGCGCCGGGACGTCCGGGAGGAGGCCGCGTCCCTGGGGGCGCTCCTGCTCGGCCCCGCCTCCGCGCCCCTCCGGAGGGCGAAGACGCTGGTGGTCTGCCCGGACGGCCCCCTCCACGCCCTCCCCTTCGCCGCTCTCCGCGTCCCGGGCGATAAGAAGGGCCGTTTCCGATACCTGGCCCAGGCCGTTCCCCTCACCGCGGCGGCGTCCATGACCGTCTACGCCGAACTGCACAAGCGGCCCGCGCGCCCGGCCACCCGGCTCCTTGCGCTGGGCGACCCGGCGCGCGGAAGCGCTTCCATCCCGGAGGCCGCGGAGCGAAGCCCCTCCTCCCTTCCGGCCTGGTCCCCGCTCCCCTACGCCCGTGAGGAGGTGGCGGCGATCGCCGCGCGGTTCGGGGGACGGGCGGAGGTCTATCTGGGGAGGGAGGCCACCAAAGAGAGGCTCCAGGGTCTCTCGGGCCGTCCCCTGAGCGCCGTCCACCTCGCGTGCCACGCCTTCACCGACGACCTCTTCCCGCTGGACTCGGGGCTGGTGTTGGCGGCTCCCGGGACGGACGGCGGAGGCGATGGAATCCTGCGAAGCTGGGAGCTCCTGGAGTCGGTGCGGCTCGACGCCGGCCGGGTGGTCCTCTCGGCGTGCGAGACGGGGTTGGGGAAGGAGCTGCGCGGCGAGGGGGTCGTGGGACTGGTGAGGGCCTTCCACTACGCCGGCGCCCCCTCGGTGGTCGCCTCGCTCTGGGAGGTCTCGGATCAGGGGACCTCCCGCCTCATGGACCGCTTCTACCGCCACCTCGACGCGGGGGACCGGGCCGAGGACGCGCTCCGGAAAGCCCAGGGAGACCTCCTGGGCGGCGAGGCGGGGACGGACTTCGCGCACCCCTATTATTGGGCCTCCTTCCAGCTCTACGGGGACGGACGCTAGCCTCCCCGCCGTTTCCCGGCGCCGCCGTTCTGGCCTACAATGTCACACTGGCGGGCGCAGGGGTGTGCGTCCGGGGACCCGCAGGAGCCTTGTCATGCCCCGAACCCTCATCGAGAAAATCATGTCCGCCCACGCCGGCCGGGATGTACGGCCGGGCGAGATCGCGGACGTCTTTCTGGACACGCGCGCGGCGCGCGACTTCGGCGGGGCCAACGTGGTGGAGAACCTCGTGAAGCACGGCCTGGAGGTGGCGGACCCGGCGAGGACCGCCTTCACCTTCGACTGCAACCCCACGGGCTCCGACCAGCTCTACGCCGCCAACCAGCAGAAGTGCCGGGTCTTCGCCCGCGAGCGGGGGATTCGGGTCTTCGACATTGACGCTGGAATCGGCACCCACGTGGCCATTGACGGCGGTCTGGCCTGGCCCGGCTCCACCTTCGTCTCCACCGACTCCCACGCCAACATCCTGGGGGCCATCGGCGCCTTCGGCCAGGGCCTCGGCGACGTGGACATGGCGGCCGCCTGGGCGCACGGCACGATCTGGTTCAAGGTCCCCGAGACGGTGCGCATCGAGTTGAAGGGGAAGCCGAGCCCGGACGCCGCGCCCAAGGACGTGGGCCTGGCCCTGCTCCGGCGCTTCGGCGCCAACGGGCTGTTGGGGTGCGCGGCGGAGGTCTACGGCGACTACGCCGATTCCCTCGACCTCGCGGGGCGCGTCACGGTCGCCTCGCTGGCCACCGAAATGGGAGCGATCATCCTCTTCTTCGCTCCGGACCGTGCCATCGTGGACCACTGCCGCAAGACGACGGGGCGCGGAGACTGGGAGCCCCTCTTCGCGGATAAGGACGCGGCCTACGCCCGGACGGAGACCCTCGACCTGGCGGGCCTCGGCATCCTGGTGTCGCGGCCGGGGCACCCCGAGGACGTGGTGGCGCTGGAGGCGGTGCGCGGCCGGAAGGTGGACTCGGTCTTCATCGGCTCCTGCACCAACGGCCGCTACGAGGACCTGCTGGAGGCCGCGCGGGTCCTGAGGGGGCGCAAGGTCGCCCCGGGAGTCGTGGCCAAGGTGGTTCCCGCCACCGACGCCGTGTGGCGCCGCGCTCTGCGCGAGGGGCTCTTCGAGGTCTTCAAGGAGGCGGGCGTCCTCGTCTCCAACGCCGGCTGCGGCGGGTGCGCCACGGGCCAAGTGGGGCAGAACGGCCCCGGCGAGGTCACCGTCTCCACCGGCAACCGGAACTTCGCGGGCAAGCAGGGCAAGGGCGAGGTCTACCTCGCAAGCCCCGCCGT
>JAKAIJ010000065.1 GCA_021814355.1 Acidobacteriota bacterium | reverse complement strand
GGGGCGGGCGGGGGCGGCGGCGGCCGACGCGGCGGCGGCCATGATCCGGTTGGCCGTCGCCAGGCCGTTCATGGCGTCGGAGGCGTACGCAACGGTTCCGCCGTAGGCCGGGGCGATGCGGTCCCGCGTAAAGGCGGCGCTGAGGGCGGCTCCGCCCACCAGCACGGGGATCGTCAACCCCTGGCTGGCCATGTCCTGGGCCGTGGCCACCATCTGGTGGGCCGAGCGCACCAACAGGCCCGAGAGCCCCACGAGGTCGGTGCGGTGCTGGCGCCAGGCGGCGATGATGCGCTCCGAGGGTACCTGGACCCCCAGGTCCACGACCCGGTAGCCGTTGGTGGAGAAGATGATCCCCACCAGGTTCTTGCCGATGTCGTGGACGTCACCGCGCACGGTGGCCAGCAGGATGGAGCCGCGGTGTGCCGACGCGTCGCCCGTCATCCTCGGCCGGAGGTGGTTCACCGCCGCCTGCATCACCTCGGCGGAGACCAGCACCTCCGCCACGATGAGCGAGCCGTCGCCGAAGAGGCGGCCCACCTCGTCCATGCCCGCCATGAGGGGGCCGTTGATGATCTCGAGCGGCGTCATGCGGCCCAGAAGCTCGTCGAGCGCGGCGTCGAGCCCCGCGCGCTCCCCGCCCACCACCATGCGGCGCACCCGCTCCTCAGCGGGCAGGTCCTCGGCGACGGGGCCCCGCCAGATTCCCGCCTGGCGGTACCGCGCCGTGAAGGCGTCTATGGAGTCCCGGCCGCCTCCGAAGAGCACCGCCTCGGCAAGGGCCACCTCGTCCGCCCCTAGGCTCGGGTAGCGGACGAGCTGCTCGGTGTTCACGATGGCCGCGTCGAGCCCCGCCTGGACGCAGTGGTGGAGGAAGACGGCGTTGAGCACCTCGCGCCCCGCGGGGGGAAGGCCGAAGGAGACGTTGGAAACGCCCAGCACGGTGAGGGCGCCCGGAAGCTCGCGCCGGATGAGGCGAACTCCCTCGACGGTCTCCCGGGCCGAGGCCGCAAACTTGGGGTCGCCGGTGGCCGCCGGAAAGACCAGCGGGTCCAGGAGCACCTCGCGCCGCCGTACCCCGCAGGCCTCGAGCCGCTCCAGGAGCCGGGCGGCCACCTCCAGCTTCCGCCGGGCGGTGCGGGCCATGCCGTCGTCGGGGCGCTCGTCAATGCAGCCCGCCACGAGGGCCGCACCGTACCGCCTCGCCAGCGCCGCCACGCGCTCCAGCCGGACGCCGCCGTCCTCGAGGTTCACCGAGTTGAGGATAGGGCGGCCCGGAATGAGCGTCAGGGCCTCCTCCATCACCTCGGGGTCCGTGCTGTCCACCATGAAGGGGACGCGGACGGCCCGCCGCAGCGCCCTCAGGAGATGGACGGCGGCGGCTCGCTCGTTGCCCTCGGAGTCGGCGAGGCAGACGTCCAGGACCTGGGCTCCACCGCGGACCTGTCGGCGTCCCACCTCTGCGGCCTCGGCCCAACGCCCTTCCTTCACCAGCCCCTTGAACTTGCGCGAGCCGAGGACGTTGGTGCGCTCGCCGATGAGCAGCGGCGGACGCTCCTGGAAAAGCTCCCGCGGCTCGCCTCCCGCCAGTCGCGCGGGGTCGTAGGATGGCGGGCGGCGGGGCGCGTGCCGGTCGGCCACGACCCGAAGGGCACGGACGTGGTCCGCGGTGGTTCCGCAGCACCCCCCCAGGACGTTGACCCACCCTGCGGCGGCGTAGCGGTCGAGGGCCCGGGCCATCTCCTCGGGGGTCTCGAGGTAACGGCCCTCGGCGTCGGGAAGGCCGGCGTTGGGGACCACCGCCACGGCGCACGGCGCGAGGGCGGAGAGGGCCCGCACGTGCTCCGCCATGGCCCGGGGGCCCATGGCGCAGTTGAGCCCCACCCAGAGCGGCTCCCAGGGCTCCGCGACGACCGCCACCGCCTCGGCGGACTGGCCGCCCAGGGTGGTCCCCGTGGGCTCGATGGTGGCGGAGACCGCCACGGGCACGCCCGGGGCCGCCTCGCGGCACGCGACGAGAGCCGCCTTGAGGTTCAGCGCGTCCTGGACCGTCTCGATGAGCAGGACGTCGGCGCCTCCCTCGGCGAGCCCCCCGGCCTGGACCGCGTAGGCGCGCCGCATCTCGTCGAAGGTGATCCCGCCCGTCAGCGTCAGCGCCTTGGTCGTGGGCCCCAGGGAGCCCGCCACGAACCGGGGCCGCGACGGGTCCCGGGCCTCGGCTTCGGCGCAGGCGCTCCGGGCGATGGAGGCCGCGAGGCGGTTGATCTCGCGGGCCCTCTCCGCCAGGCCGTACTCGGCCAGGACGACGGGCGTGCCGCCGAAGGAGTCGGTCTCCACCAGGTCCGCGCCGGCCTCGAGGTAGAGGCGGTGGAGAGCGTACACGGCGTCGGGCCGGTGGAGCAGGAGCGCCTCGTGGCAGCCGAAGAGCGGCTCGCCCCCGTAGTCGGCGGCGGCGAGCCCCATGGCGGCCAGCGCCGTTCCGGTGGCCCCGTCGAGCAGGAGGATCCGCTCGGAGAGGATCTCCCGCAGCCGCTTCGCCCGGTCTCCCATGGATCGAGTGTACATGGCGCTTTCCCTCCGCGACGAACCGCGCCGCGCGGCCGGCCGGAAATTACGAAAGCCCCGGAGGCCGGGGCTCGGGGAAACGCCGCTCCCGACCTTTTAGCGGAGATGGTGCACCCCGCGTGGCCCGCAAGCCGGCCGGCCCAAATCACCACGCACTCTCAGTATAGGGCCATCCGCCGTCCCTCGTCAACAACCGGGGCCGCCCACGGTATACTGGTGAAGCCTGAGGGGAGGTTCCGATGGACGAGAGGCGGATGTCGTTCCGGAAGGTGCTTTACGGCGCGACCAAGGGGCTGCTGGTGGCCGCGGCGCTGTTGGGGCTCGCGGAGGGGCTCCTGCTCTTCTTCGCGGTGCGGAAGGAGAAGCGGGTGGAGACGCGCTGGGCGGCCTCCCGGGCGGGCTCCCTCGAGAAGCTCTACGCCCAGATGCCCCGGACTCGAACGAACGCGTCGGCCAAGGCCCTGGAGGAGGCTGCCGTCGCCCTCGGCGCGGCCCGGCGCGAACCGGACGGGCGGCTCACCAACACGCCCCTTCCGGCCGGCGCCAACGAGTACGTCCTGGCCGAGTCCCAGAAACCGGCGGGGAGCGTGGCCCCGCCGCCGGAGGCGCTGGCGGCTTTTCTCCGGGACCACGCCGCCGATCTCGACTCCGTGCGCCGGACCCTCTCCGCCGGCCCTGCTCCTGTCTGGGATTCGATCCCCGAAGAGCTCTACCGCGCCCCGCTTCCCGCCCTCATCCCCGTCCTGAACCTGCAGCGCCTCCTGGCGGCCGACGCCCTCGCCGCGCTGGCGGGTGCGGACGCGACCCGGGCCCTGGCGGACGCGGAGGCCGGTTGGGCCCTCAACCAGGTGACCCTCGCCCGCCCCGAGCTCATCTGCAAGCTCACGGGGCTGGCCACCATCCGGATCTGGGCGGGGGTCCTGCGCAAGATGCCCGCCATCCCTGAGGCGTGGCCGGCGCGCCTGAAGGCCTTCGACCCCTGGGAACACCTCCGGCAAGCCTGCCGGTGCGAGGCCACGTTCCTCTACATGCTCGGTCAGCGCGGCGGCGTCGAGATTCTCGACGCCAAGGTTCTGGAGGGCGGGTTCCTCGACGCGCTCGCCGGCCCCTACGTCCGGCTCTGCCTCGCGGATACGGCGGGACGGCTGCTGGAAATGGTGGAGGCCTTCGAAGCGCGCGGGCGTTGCGGCGGCCCCTACGAGACGGTCGGCCTCGACGCCGAGAAGGCGATCCCCTCCTGGAACGTGGTGGGCCGCGTCGCGCTGCCGAACCTCGCGGACGCCTGGGCCAGGGCCGACCGTCTCGGGCTGGACCTGGAGCTGACTGAGCGCGCGCTGCAGATCAAGGGGCTGCGGACGGCGGAGGGGGGCTGGCCCGCCTCGGCACCCCAGGGGTTCGAGAAGAGTCTCTGCCCTAAGGCCCGCTGGACCTTTGCGACCCAGGGGGGCGGGTTCACCATCGTCCTGGAGAACGGGCCCGAGTTCCCCGAGAAGGCGACCTGGGCAACCCTGCCGCTGCGCTACGAGGAGCCGGCGCCCCTCAAGACGGCGGCGACAAGAGGTCAATGACCGTCACCTCCGGCGGGGCGAAGAGGCGCACGGGGGGGCCCCAGCTTCCGGAACCGCGGCTCACGTAGACCCGGCTTCCGCCTCCGACCGCTTGGAGCCCGGGGCCGAGCCGGTAGGCGGCCCGCACCGCCAGGTGGAAGGGAAAGAGCTGCCCCCCGTGCACGTGGCCCGAGAGCTGGAGGTCGAACCGGCCCGCGGTTCCCCCTCCCACGACGGGCCGGTGCTTGAGGAGGAGAAGGAACCGGGACGGGGCGGCGCCTTCCAGGAGCGGCGCCTCCTCGAGGTGCGGCGCCTGCGTTCCTCGGGAGCCCGCGGGGTCGTCCACGCCGACCACCTCCAGCCAGCCGCCGAGGACGACCTTCTCGGCGCGCAGCAGCGTGAACCCCGCCTTCCGCGTGAAGGCCAGGGACTGTTCCAGCCCCGCGTAAAACTCGTGGTTCCCCGTCACCGCCAGCTTCCCCGCGGGCGCGTTCAGCGCCGCGAGCCGCTCGGAGAGGCCGTTCACGCGCGCCGGTTCCCCGTCCACCAGGTCTCCCGTGCAGACCAGGAGGTCGGGCTTCGCGGCCGCCACGGCCCGGGCGATGCGGTCCATCTGGCTCCCGCGTACGAGGAGCCCCAGGTGAACGTCCGAGATCTGGACGATGCGGAAACGTCCCACGGACCGGGGGACCTTGTCGCTGAAGATTTCCACGTGGCGCGTGCGCACGGCCCTGGCTTCGAAGAAGCCGTAGAGGTTCCCCGCCGCGGCGAGGGCCAAGGCCAGCAGGAACGAGGCCTTCGCCCCGAACACCCAGGTGGGTACGGCCGCCCCGCAGAGGCGCGCGGCGAGCGCCGCGAGCGGACGCACGAGGTCAAGGGTCCAGGCGGCGCAGACGTAGAGGAAGAGCAACCCCATCCAGAGGTAACCCACCCAGGCCAGCGCCCGGGCCGCGGCCTCCCACCCCGCCCGCTCCGAGAGCCGCACCAGGACGGGCGCGAGCACCATCAGCGCCATCCAGGCGGCCAATGCGAGCGAGGCCACCGGGCCCAGGGCCAGCAGGGCCCGCGCCCGCCAGAGGGCGTAGGCGTGCGTGGAGCCGTAGAGCGTCAGGTAGAGGAGGAGGAAGAGGGCCATCCGCCGCTCGCCGCCGCCGCGGAGTCATGGCCCGCGGCGCTCGGCCAAGACTATAGACCCGCCCCCCGGAGGAGACAAGCAGCCCCCCGGGAATGAAAAAGGGGAAAGTCGCGTTGCCGAAGATGACCCCTTCCCTTGTGGTATCCTGAGGGGGATCCACAGCGGAGGGAGTCGGTTTTTCCCGCGGCGCTCCGGCCTCGCGGGGCGACAATCACGTTGGACGGCCCGGGGGGACTCGTACGAATCCCCGGCTCATTTCCCGGCGAGGAGGAACGAGGGTGCATCCGCATGACCGAGTGGCGAGAATCGTGCTGCCCGTCGGGGCGGCGGCGGTCCTCACGACGGTCCTGATCGTGGGCTGGGTGACCCAGCCCGACCGCTTCGTCGTCGGCTACGCCCCCTTGCAGCCGATCCCCTTCTCCCACCGCCTCCACGCCGGGGACAACAAGATCCCCTGCCTCTACTGCCACACCGGCGCGCAGCGATCCCGTCACGCCGGGGTGCCCGCCCTCCAGACGTGCATGAACTGCCACGCGGTCACTCGGATGGACCGGCCCGCCATCCAGAAGCTGACGGCCCTCTACAAGGAGGGAAGACCCGTCGAATGGCGGCGGGTCTATCTGCTTCCCGACCACGTCTACTTCGACCACCGGCCGCACGTGAACGACGGCATCGCCTGCCAGACCTGCCACGGGGAGGTCCAGACGATGGAGCGGGTCTCCCGGGCCATGTCGCTGCGGATGGGGAACTGCCTCCGGTGCCACCGCGACCCGTCCGCAGCGTTGCCGACGGGCTCCAAGGTGGTCCGGGGGGCCGAGAACTGCTACGCCTGCCACCGGTGACGAGGCGCACGATGACGGACCCAGGTCGGAGACGCTTCTTCTCGTGGATTCTCTGGACCCTCGCGGGACTGGCCGCCCTGCGGCCCGCGGGGCGGGGGGGAACCGCGGCGCCCTTGCGGCGGCCCTCCCGCGAGCCTTCCGCCCCGAAAGGCTCGGTGAGCCGCCGTGGCTGAACGCGAGGAGGCAGGGCGCGTGACCGGGCCGCGGTTCTGGAAAACCCTCGGGACGCGGCGCGACTCCTTCGGGGAGTTCCCTCCCGGCGCCCAGGAGCCCCCGCCCCCGCCCGGCGAAGCCGATCCCTCCCGGCGGCGCTTTCTGGCCCTCACGGGGGCCTCCGCGGCGCTCGCCGCCGGTGTCGCCTGCGCCCCTTCCAGCGACGGCGGCCTGGTGGTCCCCTACGCGAAGAAACCCGAAGAGGTGGTCCCCGGGGTCGCCAACTACTATGCGAGCGCGTTCCAGGAGGGCGAGGCGGTCCACGGCGTGCTGGTGAAGACCCGGGAGGGCCGTCCCATTCACGTGGAGGGCAACGACGCGTGGCCCCTGGCGCCCGGGGCCGCCCACTTCCGCGCTACGGCGGACCTTTTGGGGCTTTATGACCCGGACCGGGTGAGAGCGCCGCAGGTGGAGGGCCGGCAAGCAGCCTGGCCGCAGGCGCTGGACCGCCTCGCCGCGGCGCTCCGGGAAGCCCGGGCGTCCGGAAAGCCGGTGCTCCTGATGACGCCGGCCCTCCTTTCTCCGGCCCGGCGTGCGCTCCTCGGCGACCTCCAGAGGGCCCTGCCAACCCTCCGCGTGGCCCCGTGGGAGCCCGCGGCCGACCACGCCGGCCGTGCCGCTCGGAAGGCGCTCTACGGCGGTGCCCTAGCCGTCAGGCCCCGCTTCGACCGGGCCAAGGTGATCCTGGCGCTCGAGGCCGACTTCCTCGGCGCCCTCCCCGGCGCTCCCGAGGCCATCGCCGGATTCGCCCAGGGGCGACGCCCCGCCGGCCCCGGCGGGGCCATGAGCCGGCTCTACGCCGCCGAGGGCGTCATGACCCTCACGGGGAGCAAGGCCGACCTGCGGTTCCCGGTCCGCCCCTCCTCTCTGGCGGCGCTCGGGTTCGCTCTCGCCAAAGCCCTCGCGGCGCGCGGGGCGGTCCTTCCGGCCGGGTTCGACCCCGCGGCGCTGGCCCCCTTCGACCTCGCCGCCTGGGCCGCCGCCCAGAAGGTGGCTCCCGCCTCCCTCGACCACCTCGTGGCGGACCTCGCCGCGGCGGGCCGTGAGGGCCTCGTCCTCGCCGGGCCGTCGCTCCCTCCCGAGGCGCACGCCGCGGCGGCGCTGCTGAACGGGCTGCTGGGCGCGGAGGGATGCACCCTGGACCTTTCCGCCTCCCCCGCCGCCGAGCTCATTTCCCCCGCCGAGATGGAGGAGCTTCGGGTCCAGGCGGCGTCGGGCGCCTTCGCGGCGGCCCTCTTCTGGGAGGCCAACCCGCTCCATGCTTCACCCGACCCGCAGGGCTGGGCGAAGGCGCTCGCCCGGGTCCCCATGTGCGCGCGGCTCGGGCTCCACCGCGACGAGACGGCCGCCGCCTGCGGCCTCCTTCTCCCGATTCACCACTGGCTGGAGAGCTGGAATGACTTCGATCCCCGCGAGGGGCTGCTCGCCCTCCAGCAGCCGGCCGTCGGGCCGCTCCACGACACGCGCCAAGCCGAGGAGGTCCTTTTGACGCTCCTGCGGGCGCTGGGGGGCGACGCCCCGGCCGACTACCACGCCTACCTGCAGGCGCGCTGGCGGCGCGAGGTCTACCCCGCGGGGAGCCCTGTCTCCTTCGAGGGATTCTGGAACGCCTGCCTCCACGACGGGGTGCTGGCCCATGAGGCGGCGCCGGCCGCAGCGAGGGCCCTGGACGGCGAGGCGGTTTCGGCCTTCGCGCGGTCGGCCGCGGCTTCGGCCCCTTCGGGCCACGAGCTTCTCCTCTACGCCGACGCCAAGACCTGGGACGGCCGCTACGCCAACAACGGGTGGCTCCAGGAGCTCCCCGACCCGGTCACCAAGAACACCTGGGGCAACCCGGTCTCCCTCTCGCCCGGCGACGCGCGCCGCCTGGGCCTCTCGGACGGCGACGTGGTGCGGGTGGACTTGGCGGGCGAAACCCTGCTCGCCCCGGCTCTGGTCCAGCCCGGGCAGGCCGAGGGCGTGCTGGGCCTCGCCCTGGGCTACGGCCGAAGCGCGGGCAGCGTCGCCTCCGGCGTGGGGCTCAACGGCTGGCCCTTGGCGGGAGCCCGGGGCCTCCTGCGGCTGGGGGCGGCCCTCGTCGGGACGGGGGAACGCGCGCCGCTGGCCCGGACCCAGGAGCACCACGACCTTCTGGGCCGCGACATCGTGCGGCTCTGGACCCTCGCCGAGTACGCCGAAAAGGCCGAGGGGGCCGCAAAGGAGACCTTTCCCACCCTCTACCCGCCGCAGGAGTTCCCCGACCACAAGTGGGGCATGGCGATTGACCTCTCGGCCTGCGTGGGCTGCAGCGGGTGCGTGGTGGCGTGCCAGTCCGAGAACAACGTGCCGGTGGTGGGCCCCGAGCAGGTGCGCAGGGGCCGCGAGATGCACTGGATCCGCGTGGACCGCTACTACGAGGGACCCGCGGAGGCCCCCCGCACGGTGCACCAGCCCATGGTGTGCCAGCAGTGCGACGACGCCCCCTGCGAGAACGTCTGCCCCGTCCAGGCCACCAACCACAGCCCGGACGGCCTCAACCAGATGGCCTACAACCGCTGCGTGGGAACGCGCTACTGCGCCAACAACTGTCCCTACAAGGTGCGCCGGTTCAACTTCTTCGATTTCACCTCGGCACTCCCGGAGCCCCTCGACCTGGCATTCAACCCCGAGGTGACGGTGCGGCCCCGGGGCGTCATGGAGAAGTGCACCTTCTGCATCCAGCGGATTCAGAACGCCCGCCAGACGGCGAAGGGCGAGGGGCGGAGCGTGCGGGACGGCGAGATCGTCCCCGCGTGCGCCGCCGCCTGCCCCGCCAGGGCCATCGTCTTCGGCGACTTGAAGGACCCGCGCAGCGCCGTGTCGAAGCTCTCGCGCAGCGACCGCGGATTCAAGGTCCTGGCCGAGCTGGGCGTGAAGCCGTCGGTCACTTACCTGGCCGACCTGCGCAACCCTAGTGACGGAGGCAAAGTATGAACCGCAGAGATCACAGAGAACACCGAGAGAGGCTCTCGAAGTCCCTAGGCCGAGATTTCTTCTGTGCTCTCTGTGCGCTCTGTGGTGAGAATGATCATCGGGTGCCGAATGAAGGGTGAGACCGCGCTGTTACCCGAGTCGCTGAGGCCGATGGAGCTGACCGTGGGAACGGTCACCCCCGGTTCCCTGGACGACCAAGTCCTCAAGTTCCCGGAGCAGAGGCCACCCGCGCGCTGGTATGCGGCCCTGGCCTTCACCTCGGCGGTCATGCTGCTGGGCTTCTCCCTCATCGGCTACACCATCTACACGGGCATCGGGGTCTGGGGCAACAACCGTCCCGTTTTCTGGGCCTTCGACATCATCAATTTCGTCTTCTGGGTGGGCATCGGCCACGCCGGCACGCTCATCTCGGCGATCCTCTTCCTCTTCCGCAAACGCTGGCGCAACGCCATCGCGCGGTTCGCCGAGGCCATGACCATCTTCGCCGTCATGTGCGCGGGAATCTTTCCGCTCATCCACGTGGGACGCCCCTGGCTCGCCTACTGGCTCTTCCCCTATCCGAACCAGCGCGGGCCCATCTGGACCAACTTCCGCTCCCCGCTCCTCTGGGACGTCTTCGCCGTCTCCACCTACTTCAGCGTGTCGCTGATGTTCTGGTACCTGGGGCTGGTGCCCGACTTCGCCTCCATGCGCGAGCGCGCGACGAGCAGGCTGCGGAAAGGGCTCTACACGGTCTTGAGCATGGGCTGGCGCGGCGCCGCCACCCACTGGAAGCACTACGAGAAGGCCTACCTCCTCCTGGCGGGCCTCGCCACGGGGCTGGTGCTGAGCGTCCACAGCGTCGTCTCCTTCGACTTCGCCGTCTCCCTCGTCCCCGGCTGGCACATGACCATCTTCCCGCCCTACTTCGTGGCGGGGGCCATCTTCGCGGGCTTCGCCATGGTGGTCCTCGTCCTCGTCGTGGTTCGGAAGACCATGGGGCTCCAGAACCTCATCACGGACAACCACCTGGACGTGATGAACCGGGTCATCCTCGGCATGTCCTGCCTCATGGGCTACTCCTACGTCATGGAGGGCTTCACCGCCTGGTACTCCTCCAACGAGTACCTCCACCACGGCTTCCGGAACATCCTCTTCGGCACCTACGGCTGGGCGGGCTGGCTCACCATCACCTGCAACATCCTCCTTCCCCAGCTCCTCTGGTTCAAGAAGCTCCGCCGCAGCATCCCCGCCATGGTCTTTGTCTCGCTCGCGGTGACGGCGGGCATGTGGTTCGAGCGATTCGTCATCATCGTCATCTCCCTTCACCAGGATTTCCTTCCCTCCTCCTGGCACCTTTACAAGCCCACCCTGGTGGACTTCGGCATCCTCTTCGGCTCCTTCGGGCTCTTCTTTACCCTGGTCCTGCTCTTCGCCCGGGTCCTGCCGGTCATCGCCACCACGGAGGTGAAGGCGATCCTCCCGGGCGCCCAGCGCAGGCACGAAGGAGGAGTCCTATGAACTACAAGGCCGCGAATGAGAGAGAAAGAATGAAAGACATCTCACGCAAAAGCGCGAAGGGCGCCAAAAAAGAAAGCGATTCTTTTTTCCCTTTGCGTTCTTGGCGTCTTGGCGTGAGAGTTCTCTCTTCTTGTCCCTCTTTGCGCGATCGGCGTCCTGGCGTGGTCGTCGTGGGGAAAGGCCATGGCTGAAGCCCCCTCCGCGGTCCTCGGCCTCTTCCCCACGGCCCAGGCCATCCTGGACGCCGTCCCCGCGGTGCGCGCCGGGGGGTTCGCCGCCCTCGAGGCCTACACGCCCTACCCCGTCCACGGGATGGAGGAGGCCCTGGGGCAGAAGCGCTCGCCGCTCGGCGTGATGGTCCTCGTCATGGCGCTGCTGGGGGCCGCCGTGGCCATGGGTTTCCAGTGGTGGACCAGCGCCGTGGACTATCCCATCGAGACGGGCGGCAAGGCGCTCTTCGCCTGGCAGTCCTTCGTTCCCATCATGTTCGAGGTGACGGTCCTCTTCGCCACGTTCACCGCGGGCCTGGGCATGCTCTTTCTGCTCAATCGCCTCCCCTTTTTCGGCCACCCCGTTCTCCATAGCAGGGCCATCGGCGAGATCACGAGGGATCGGTTCGCTCTGGTCCTCGAACCCGTGGGGGGCGTTCTGGACGAAGAGGCCGCCCGCCGGGCGCTGCTCGACGCGGGGGCCACGGCGGTGGAGCTCCTGCCCGCGCAGGAGCCCCACGCGGCATGGCCGCCGCGCCTCTGGCTGCGCGTCGCGCTGGGCATCGCCGCCGCCTGCGTCCTCTCGGGAACGCTGGCGTTCTGGGCCATCAAGCTCTTTCCCGTCCTCCCGCCTATGGTCCACATGCAGGAGCAGCCCAAGCTGAACCCCTTCAAGCCCAGCGGCCTCTTCCGGGACGGCCTGGGCATGCGGCTCCCCGTGGCGGGCACCGTGGCGCGCGGCCACCTGCCCCTCTCCTTCAAGACGCCCGAGGAGGCGGGGGCGGTGCTGGCCAACCCGCTTCCCCGCTCGCGCGAGGTCCTCGAAGAGGGCCGGGCGGTCTACAACGCGCACTGTGCGGTGTGCCACGGAGCCGTGGGCGACGGGACCGCGACGCTCTCCAGCGCCTACGGGGCGAAGCCCGCCAACCTGCACTCCCAGTCCATCCGGGACTACCCGGACGGCCGACTCTACGGCGTCGTCGCGCTCGGCAAGAACGCCATGCCCAGCTATGCCGCGGACCTCACCGAGGAGGAGCGGTGGACGGTGGTCCATTACGTGCGGGCCCTCCAGCGCGCGCAGAACGCCCG
>JAKAIJ010000064.1 GCA_021814355.1 Acidobacteriota bacterium | reverse complement strand
GTCGTCGGTGCCGTCCCCCTGGGGGAAGAGGGGCCGCTCGGGGCGCGCCTCGAGCTGGGTGAGGTGGTCCGGGTTCCGGTCCACCACCACCACGTCGTACCCGAGCCGGCAGAGCTCCCCGGCGATGTTGCGGCCCACGCGCCCTGCGCCGCAGAGCACGAAGTGCCCCGAGAGTTTCTCGATGTGCTTGTCCATGCGGGTCCTCCGCAGCAGGTCTCTCAGGTCGCCCTCCACCACGAAGGCGGTCAGGCTGGTGACGCCGTAGATCAGGACGCCCATCCCCCCGAGGATGAGCCCCATGGTGAACCAGCGGCCGTGGGGGCCCAGCGGGTGGGTCTCGCCGTAGCCCACCGTGGCCAGGGTGATAACCGTCATGTAGGAGGCGTCGGTGAAGTCCCACCCCTCGAGAGCCATGTATCCGGCGGTGCCCACCAGGTAGACGAGCACCAGCCCGCCCACCGCGATGAGGACCTTCCGCATGGCGGGGTGGCGCCGCATGGAGGCGAGGCTCTTCAGCATCGGCGTCTCCCGGTCACGCGCCCTTGTTGAAGAAGACGGCGCCCTCGACGCCGGCTCCGAACTTGCCCGCCTTCCCGCCCATGGTCCCCTTGATGCCCCAACCGCACTTGCTGTCGTAGACCAGCTCGATCTTCTGGGAGATGCTCGCGGGGGCATTCTTCAGGACCTGGGAGGTGTCCACGCCTATGCCGACGGAGACGGCGTAGCTGCCGTCCGTGGGGTTGAACTCCGCCGAGCCCGTGAACATCCCCTTGGAGCCCTCGGCGCTGAACTTGCCCGAGGTGTCCACGTTCACCGCGTCGGTGCCCACTTTCGTGGTGGTCTCGTAGGACTGGTCCACCCCTCCTCCCTGGCCCTTGGTGTAGGTGGTGGAGGCCTCCACGGTCACCCCCTCGTGGGGCGACATGGAGACCTTCGTTTTGATGTACTCGCTGGCGGGGCACTTGGGCTCCGCGGGCTTGGTGTACTTGCAGTCCGGCACGAGGGCCTGGTCGCTCTTGACGATGAACGCCTCGTAGTGGACGCGCCGGATGAGCTTGTCGCCGAGGTCGAGCCACTGGTCCACGCGGATGTGGGGTCCCGACTCCTTCCCCGTGGCCAGCGTCATGTGGAAGGGGCCCCTCATGGCCGCCCCCGGCCCGTCGGGCGGCAGGGGCGACCAGGGGGTGATCTTCTCCCACTTGCCCACGTTCAGCAGGTCGAGCTTCTCCTCGGGCAGCCCCCGGACCTCCACGTTCCCTTGGGCGTCCGCCTGGCCCGAGAAGGACCAGTCGCGGATCTGGTAGCCGTCCTTCAGGTTGCAGGCGAAGCCGCCTCCGGCCGCCACGAGGGGGGCCGGCATCATGCCCATCATGGGGTTGGCGGCCTTGCCCTGGTAGACGTAGAGAATCTTGCCCCTGCCCGAGAGGGACCCCGCGGAGGAGACGTCCATGAAGAACTCCTTGGCACAGGCGAGGGTCTGGAGGTTGATGTTGGTGCCCGTGAGCCCCCGGCCGAACTGGGTGTTGGCTTCGCCGGCGCTCTCGCCCGAGCGGGCCCGCACGTACTTGGCGTAGTAGCGCCCCACCCACTCCGCGGGGAAGCCCTTGGGGGGCTGGGAGCCCGGCGAAGTATCGGGGGAGCTCGGGCGACCGCCGCCGGGCCGCCCGCCCGGGGCCCCCGGGGAGCCGGGCGCGGAGGAGCCCGGCGCGCCGGGGGCGCCGCCGGTCCCGCCGGACCCGGAGCCGCCGGGCTCGCCCTCCCGGCCCGAGCCCGCGTAGCCGAGCTGCCAGGCAAAGTCGAAGTACTTCTGGGCCTCCTGCTTGCGCCCCTTCTCCTTGAGGATCTTGCCGTAGACGTAAGGGTAGAGCCCCGTGTTGGGGGAGAGGGCCATGGCCCGCTTCACCGCGGTCTCGGCCCGGGTCAGGTCGCCGGTTTTCCAGTAGGCGATGGCCAGGTTGCCCCACGGCGGGTCGAGGTTGGGAAACCAGAGGGTCACCTGCTGGAGAATGGCCAGGGCGTCCCCGTACTTGTCCAGCTCCATAAGGACCATGGCCAGGTTGTTGAGATAGACGCCGTTGAGGGGCTGGAGCTCGGCGGCCTTGGCCCAGCCGTACCAGGCCTCGTAGTAGTAGGACTTCATGAAGAAGAGGGCGGACTGGACGTAGTAGGATTCGGCGAGCCCCCCCTTCACGTCGGCCGCCCCCCACTGGGCCAGCCGGTCGAGGTTGGCGCGTTGCTTCTCGTTGTCCTGCTCCTTCGCCTCCTGCAGGGTTCGCCTCAGGAGGTCGGCGAGGGAGCCCGCGGGGACCGCCGGCGCGGAGGCCGCCGAGGTCCAGGTGGAGGTGCCCGGGCCGTCGGTCAGGACCCGGAGGGGGAGGGTGAGCGTCGTGCCGCTCAGGACGAACTTCTGGGCGGTGCAGCGCTTGTCCAGCTCGACGAAGTGCATCGTGATGCGGTCGCCGAACGCGCTCCAGCTGCCCGTGTCCTCGAAGGTCTCCCCGGGCTGGACCGCCTTGAGGGCCAGGCTCCCGTCGGCCGCCAGGCTGAGGGTGATGATGGCGCCTGGTTTTGGGGTTGTGCCGTCGCTCTCCTTCACCAGCTTCCAGCTTCCCACGGGAGACTGGGCGTGAGCGGCGAGAGCGGCGGCGAGGAGCGCGACGGTGGTCACGAAGCGTCTTGCGAGCATGGTCTCCTCCTGGGACGGGCGGGACTGCGATGGCTCCATGGTAGCATCGGCCCTCGGGGCCCGCAACGCGGTCCCGCGGGGAGGCCCGCCCGATGAACCGGGAGCTGCTGGCGGCGCTCGAGGACCTCGTGGAGGAGAGGGTGCGGCCCTCGCGCCACGCCCTCGTCGTGGACGGGGTCTCCGTCCGGGTGGCCTTCCTGGGCCTGCTGGCCAGGGCGGGCTTCGTCCCCCTGCGGGTGGCCGAGGCGATCGTGGCCCCCGGCGTCCGCTACCCCGCCTGGCTGGTGAGGGAGGACACCGCTTGGTTCGGCCACCTCTTCCAGGAGAAGTTCACCGAGGGAAACCGCCGGACGCTTTTCGCCTCCCTCGCTAGGGACCCGCGCGGAGACTGGGAGGTGACGGTGACCCGGCGCAGCCCGGAGCGGGTGTGGGCGCACCTCGGCCGAGGCGCGTCCTTCGACGAGGACCGCCCCTCTTCGCTCTGACGGGGGGTTATTCGACGGGCCTGCCGGCGACGATGGCCTGAGCCTGGGCGTTGCCGGGTTCCAACGCCAGCACCACCTTCGCTTCGGCCACGGACTCCGCGCGCCGCCCCGCGGCGGCGAGGAAGGAGGCGAGGGTCAGGTGGGCGGCGGCGTTGCCCTGCTCCAGCTCCGAGGCCCGCCGCGCTTGGACGATGGCCTCGGCGCGCTCGCCCGTTCCCCAGAGCGCCCCCGCCAGGTTGAGGTGGGCCCGGGCATAGTTGGGAGCGGTTTGCAGGGCGTGCTCGAGGAGCCCCCGGGCCTCCTCGAACCGTTTCTCCTCGAGGTAGATCACGGCCAGGTTGTTGAGGGTCTCGGGCTTGTCGGGGGCGTGCCGGAGGGACTCCTCGTAGCAGCGCCGCGCGCCCATGCGGTCCCGGCGGCCGTAGGCCTCCAGCCCCTTCTGGAACCAGGACTCGGCCTCCGCGGAGGGGAGAGGCGCCGCGTCGGCGGCGCGGGCGGCGCTCTCGCGCAGGGCGGCGAGGGTCTCCCCGGACGGGGTCGCGGGGCTCGCGGGGGCGGCCGCGGGCGGAACGGGCGACACGGGGGTGAGAGCGGGAGAGGGATTTGTCCCCTCCGGCGCGGCCGTCTCGCCTTTGGGGGGTGGAGCAGGTGCCGTCGGGGGCGGCTCGGCAACCGCCGGCGCCGCAGCGCCTGGTGCCGCGGAGGCGGGAGCGGGCGGCGCAACGGGCGGAGGCGCGGCGGGCGGCCTTTCCGTGGCCGTTGCGACCGCCTGGGCCGGCGGGGGCGTCGTGGCGGCCCCCGGCCCCGGTGCGGGTGGGACCGGCGTCGGCGCCTCGGGCGTCGCGCACGCCTCCTTCACCGAGAAGGGGAAGGGCTTGTAGCGCTTGAAATCGGCGGGGACCTTGGCCAGGAGGGCCGCGGCCTTGGCCCGGTCGGAGGCGAGGCCGAGACAGAGCCGGTAGCAGATCTGTCCGTCGTGCTCGCGGAGGAGGACGAAGACGGGCGCCGCCTCGGACTCCCGCAGGTGCCCGGCGGTGCGGGCGAGCGTGGCGGCGTCGCAGAGAAGGGCCACGCTGAGGCTCCAGGAGGTCCCGCGGGTGCCATCCAGCATGGCACAGTAGCCCCTCACCGCGGCCTCCAGGCGGCCCGCGTCCAGGTCAGCGTTGGCTTGCCGGTAGAGGGCCGTGTCGAAGGAGGCGGGGGCGGGCGCCGCGACGGCGGCCTTGGGCCTTTGTGGCGCCTTCCGGGGCCTGGCGCGGCGGGCCTCCGCTGGAGATAAGGCGGAGAGCAGGACCGCCGCCGCGAGAATCGCGGCCGGTGCCAGCACCGCATTCCCCGCGCGCCTGCTGGGATCGTCCCCGTCCACGGGCGCTCCTTCCGGGCTCACGCCCCCATGCTAGCGGAGGGGGCCGCCGCTGTCCAGCGTTTTCCGGAGCCCCAATTCCGCGGCTGTGCCATACAGAGCGCCATGTGCTTTGCTCCCTTGTCGGTGTTGCGAAGACCTATGGCGCTCTGTATAGTCTGGCCCCATCGGGGGAGGAGAAACCGCATGCACGCGCTGAGCTATCGAGGCGTCGCCAAATCCTTCGGGCAGGTGAAGGCGGTGAAACCGCTGGAGCTGGACATCCCCGGGGGCGGCATCTTCGGCCTGCTGGGGCCCAACGGCGCCGGCAAAAGCACCCTCATCCGGATGACCATGGGCATCTACCTGCCGGACGCCGGCGACATCACGGTGCTCGGCATGCCCAGGACCCAGGTGGCGAGCGCCATGCTCGGCTACCTGCCCGAGGAGCGCGGTCTCTACGCCAAGATGAAGGTGGGCGAACTGCTCAGGTTCTTCGGATGCCTCCGGGGTCTTCACGCCGCCGAAGCCTCGCGCCGCGCCGCCGAGGGGCTCCGGCGCGTCGGGCTCGAGAAGTGGGAGCAGAACAAGGTGGACGAGCTTTCCAAGGGAATGCAGCAGAAGGTGCAGCTCCTGGTGGCCCTCCAGCACCGGCCGAAGATCGCCATCCTGGACGAACCCTTCTCGGGCCTCGACCCGGTAAACGCCGAACTCTTCATGGAGCTCCTCGAGGAGATCCTCCAGGAGGGGACCACCGTCGTCCTCTCCACCCATCAGATGGAGCAGGTCGAAAAGCTCTGCCACTCCATCGCCCTCATCAACCAGGGCGAGGTGGTGCTCCAGGGAGACGTGGCCAAGATCCGCCGCGACTACGGCGCCCGCGCCGTGAAGGTGGAGTTCTCGGACGGCGCATCCCTCACGACCGAGACCTTCGCCGACATCGCCGAGCAGAGCCTTATCCACCCCAACGAGGCCCGCTTCTTCCTGAGGCCCGCGGCCCACGCGGGGAAGGTCCTCAAGCGGCTCCTCGACATGGGGGTGAAGGTCTCGCGCTTCGAGGAGGCCCAGGCCTCCATGCACGACATCTTCGTGAAGGTCGTGACGGGGGGGAATGCCCATGCGAACTGACTGGGGCAACGTCTACGCCGTCATCCGCCGCGAGTTCCTCGAGCGCGTGCGCAAAAAGTCCTTCCTCATCACCACCCTCATTACCCCGGTCATTTTCGGCGCACTTATGGTTCTGCCGGGCGTGCTCGCGGTCGTGCAGACGGGCAGGCCCACCGAGGTGCTCGTGGTGGACAAAACCGGCTGGGCCGGCCCTGCGGTCCTCGCCGCCGCCCCGGCTCCCAGGCACGCCGCCGCCACGTTGGACGGCAAAGCCGAGCGCTCCGCCATGGGCGCGCTCACGCTGAAGCCTGCCCCCGCGGGCGCCGACCTGGAGGCCATCAAGCGCGACATCGGGGACGGCAAGGTGGACGGCGCGCTGCTCCTGGAGCGGGGCGACCAGGACCAGCTGAAGGCCACCTACCTGGCGCAGAACATCTCCAACCCCCAGCTCTTCCAGACCCTGGACTCCCGCCTCAACGCCGCCCAGGTGGGACACCGGTTGGAGACCCTGGGCCTCGACCCCACCATCGCCGAAAAGCTCAAGGCGCGGGTGAACCTCGAGCCGGTCAAAGTGGAGAAGGGCGGCAGAACCCGCAAGGGCTCCATCATGGACTTCATCGTCCCCATCGCGCTGGCCCTGGTCATCTACATGATGATCATCATGTACGGCGTGGCCATCATGAACGGCGTCCTCGAGGAGAAGAGCACCAAGGTGGTGGAGGTGATCCTCTCGGCAGTCCGTCCCTTCGAGCTCATGCTCGGCAAAATCGTGGGCATCGCGTCGGTGGGGCTGCTGCAGTACTCCATCTGGTTCGGGGTGGGCACGGCCCTCTACCTCATGAACCCCCTGAATTTCCAGTCCCACATGGACGGTCCCCCCGTGAAGCCGCTGCAGCTCGCGCTGCTCGTGGCCTATTTCCTTCTGGGGTTCGTCTTCTACTCGAGCCTCTACGCCGCCATCGGCGCCTGCTGCACGACCCAGCAGGAGACCCAGCAGTGGCAGACCCCTGTCACCTTCGGGCTGGTCATCCCCTTCGTCCTGATGATGCCCACCCTCATGAGCCCCAACGCCGGGTGGGTCGTCTTCCTGAGCCTCTTTCCGGTCACCTCGCCCATCACCATGCTGCTGCGGACGGGCGCCGTGGAAGTTCCCCTCTGGCAGCTCGGGGCGAGTCTGGGCCTGCTGGCCTTGGGGACCCTCGCGGTCGCCTGGGCCGCCGCCAAGGTCTACCGCGTGGGCATCCTCATGACCGGCAAGCGCCCCAGCATCCCTGAGGTATTGCGCTGGGTTCGGCAGGCGTAGATTCCAGGGGGGGCGCCGCGTCCCCGTGCCCGTAACGCAACGCCGGGCGCCGCGGGGATTAGAGATTCGCTTTTGATCGTCTGCTAAGTCTGCGGGCTCGCCGTGCCGGGGGGGCGTGGCGGCGCCTCCGGCGGTTCGGGTGCGGGCGGCGGCATCTCGCCGGGTCCCGCCTTCAGAACGAAGGTCCTGCCGCCGGCCTCGAGGGAGGCGCTTACCACTGCCCACTCTTTGCCGGGCTCCTTGGCCAGGACCACGCGGGCCCGCCCTTCCCCCTTGGTTCCCTTCAGGGAGTAGGTGAAGTCGGCCCGGCCGCGACCGTTGGTCTCGTTCCAGCCGCCGCTGGGGAAGAGGCCGAAGTCCCGGATCTCGCCGATTCGCTCCGCCACCTGCGGGTCGGCCTTCAGGAAGGCCTTGGCCGCGTCGCCGGCGCCGCTCTTGAAGAGCATACCCAAGGGCGTCCCGACGCCCAGGGCGATGCAGCAGACGCAGAGCAGCAGGACGAGGCCCACGCCCCCCAGCACCCCGAGCAGAAACCGATCCGTCCCCTTGGCCATGCGCTCTCCCGCTGGCATCAGAGCAGAGCCCCCGCCCGGCGTCAAGGCGGGCTGCGCTCAGGTGGGGCCCTGCCCCTCCACGACCTCGGCGAGGTGACGGTTGTAGGTCCGGCAGAAGTGGAACGGGTCCCCCTGGGCGAAGATGTAGTGCTTCAGGTCCTCGCCCGAGAGCTCGCCGGCGTCGTAGGAGCGGTAGAGCCCCTCCCCGAGCTGGAACCCGATCTGCTCGGAGAGCGCGAAAAGGGTCGGGCGGTCCGCGGCCACGAACCGGTCGAGCTCTATCTGCGGCATGCGCGAGCAGCCGCCGTAGCCTTCCACCGCGTCGAAGAAGGCGAGGGTCGTCCGCAGGACGCCCAGGAGGCGCTCCCCGTAGGCCCTCTCCTTGGCGGTCTTGTAGCGCGCCTGGTCCTCGAGCGCCTTGCGCATGGCCTCGCGGGTGCGGTAGTGGCGCAGGGGGTTGATGAGCTTGGAGGCCACGAAACCGCTGGCGAAGTAGTGGAGCCGCCGGAAGAAGGAGCCGCCGCCCGGTCCCGCGTCCAGGTCCGCGCCCATGAGGTAGTGGGCCGCCTCCTGCACCGTCCGGTTCACGTCCAGGATGGGGATGTAGATGATGTTGCCCCGCTTCAGGAAGAGGGCGCGCCCCTCGCGGATGATCTTGGCGTAGGTCTTTCCGGGCTCCCTCCGGTAGTAGGCGTCGTCCAGAAAGTCGAGGGCCCGCATCGTGAAGACCTGGAAGTTGTCGTCGGCCCTCAGCCGGAGGTCGAAAAGGTCCTTCAGGACGCGGATGTACTCATGGACGGTCTCCGTGAGGTCCACCGAGCCGTCGGTCAGGTCGTCGTCCCCGTCGTCGTCGGTGCGCCCGCCTGCCGCCGCGGCCTTGGTGAACCCCTGGAGGCTCGAGAGCGCTTCGCCCCCGTGCTCCAGCCACGAGAGGTAGGTCTGCATCTTCACCCAGGGGTAGGTGTTGTTCACGAGGAACCGGTCCTCGTCCAGGCGGAACCAGCCCGAGGGCTCGGCCCCCGCGCGCAGCCGCCGCATGGTGACCGACTCGCTGTTCTGATAGAGCAGAACGGGCGCGAAGCTCCGCTTGGCGAGCTGGGCCGGCAGGTGGCGCGGCGCCAGGTGGAGGTCGCCCACGAGCACCACCACGACCCGGTCGGGATAGACGCCGCAGAGGTGGGCGAGCCGCTCGGCCATGAACCGGTCCCTCGCCGCGAGCCCCCCCTCCACGTTGATGGCGTGGGCCGGGACGCCGAGGCTGCGAGCCCACTCGAGGAGGGGCCGGTAGTGGGCGAAGTCGAATCCCCAGTGCTCGAAGAACCCCGTCTTCTCGAGGAAGGAGCCCTCGTCGGGGCACTCGCCCGCGAGGTATTCCTGGAGCTTCTTGTCGTGGTGGGCCTGCACCATTTCCAGCGCGAGGGCCGGCAGAGCCCCCTGGCGCCGGAGCGCCTTCAGGACCTTGAGGTACTGCCACTGGGCCTGGTCGAGGGTGTGGAAGTCGCCCACGAGCACGAGGCGCGCCGAGGCCGCCCGCTCCAGGAAGTCCCTCTCCTGGCAGGGGGCGGGGTGGGACCGCTCCAGGATTGCCGCGTAGCTGCGGTAGTACCGTCGCACCGCGGCGTCCTCGGGGCCCTGCACCTCCCGGATCTGTCGCTTGATCCCCCGCAGCAGCTCCCGGTAGAAGGCGAACCCCGTGGGTCGCTTTTTCATCCCAACCGCTCCCGGGACATTATAGTACCCCGAGCGGAAAGGGGCGGCCCCGCCCGCCCGCGGCCGCCGCGCGCAAAGGTGGTAGACTCTTTTTCCAGATAGGCCCTAAATGGAGGTCGCCATGGTCCCCGTGCTCACGCTCTGGCTCCCGGTTCTCCTCTCGGCCGTCGCCGTCTTCGTGGTCAGCAGCCTGATCCACATGGCGCTGCGCTACCACAATAGCGACTACAAGAAGCTCCCCGACGAAGAGAAGGTCCTGGAGGCCCTCTCCAAGGTGGACCTCCCCGCGGGCGAATACGTCTTCCCCTGGTCCGACTGCGGCAAGGACCTCAAGAAGCCCGAATTCGAGGCCAAGCTCGAGCGCGGTCCCGCGGGCTTCCTCACGGTCTTTCCCCGGGGGCCCCTGGGGATGGGCAAGAGCCTCGTCCTGTGGTTTCTCTACTGCGTGGTGGTGGGGGTCTTCGCCGCCTACCTCGCCGGGCGCGCCCTCGGTCCCGGCTCTCCGTACCTGGCGGTCTTCCGGTTCGCCGGGTGCACGGCCTTCGCCGGCTACTCCCTGGCGCTCCTCCAGGGCTCCATCTGGTACCGGAAGCCGTGGCTCACCACGGCCAAGTCCATGTTCGACGGCCTGCTCTACGCCCTCGTCACCGGAGGCGTCTTCGGCTGGCTCTGGCCGGCGTAAGGTAACTTCGGAAGAGGGGGCTTCTTCGCTGCGGCGCCCGCGGAAGCCCCGCTCGCGTCGGAGGGCTTTCTCGCCGGACCGTCTCCGGCTGGGGGACGGTCCGCACGGCCCGCTTGCGGAGATCGGGCGCGGCCCGTGCTTGACTCTGGAATGGCCTTCGTTTATATTCGGTTCTTGAATATGGAGTTAGTGACTCCATATTCATCTTGGAGGACGTAAGTGCAACTCAGTAAAGGATTTGACTACGCGGTACGGTGCATGGTCCACCTGGCGCTCCAGCCCGGGAACGGCGGGGCGGACCTGAAGTCCATCTCCCGGGCCCAGGCGGTGCCGGTGAGCTACCTGGCCAAGATCATGCGGACCCTGGTGCGCGGCGGTCTGGTCACCTCCACCCTCGGGCGTGGGGGCGGATACGTCCTGCGCAGGGACCCTTCGGAGATCACCCTCCTTCAGATTTACGGGCTCATGGAGGGGGAGATCAACTTCATGAACTGCATGCAGAACGAGAAATCCTGCAGCCTCGTCCCCCTCTGCCCCCAGCGGCCGGTCTGGGGCCGGCTCCAGAAAGCGGTGGAGGGCGTCTTCCGCGAGACGACCCTGCAAGATCTGGTGCCCCGGCCCTTCGCCGGGATCGAAAAGGAGAGGCTCCATGTCCCCGTTCGCCCTTGAGATCAAGGACCTCCACGCCTCCATCGAGGGCAGGCCCATCCTGAAGGGGATTGACCTGGCCGTTCCCAGGGGCGAGGTCCACGTCATCATGGGGCCCAACGGCTCGGGCAAGAGCACACTCGCCTACACCCTCATGGGCCACCCGCGCTGCGCGGTGACCGGGGGCGAAGTGCTCCTCGACGGCGAGGACCTCCTGGCGCTGAAGGTGCACGAGCGGGCGCGCAAGGGGCTCTTTCTGGCCTACCAGTATCCGGTGGAGGTCCCCGGGGTCTCCATGGCCCACTTCCTCTGGAACGCCTACCAGTCGGTCCAGAACGGGGACGGCAGCCCGGAGCCGCAGAAGAAGGACCCGAAGGCGGTGGTGGCGTTCCGCAAGCGGCTCAACGCCTCCCTCGACTCGCTCAACCTGGGCCAGGAGTTCTCCATGCGCCACCTGAACGTGGGGGCCTCGGGGGGCGAGAAGAAGCGGCTCGAGGTGGCCCAGATGCACGCCCTCGCGCCGAAGGTGGCCATCATGGACGAGATTGACTCGGGCCTCGACATTGACTCGACGCGCGTGGTGGCCGAGAACATCGCCGCCATGAAGGCGCCCGGGTTCTCGGCCCTCATCATCACCCACTACCCGCGCATTCTCGAGTACATCAAGCCCGACCGCGTCCACGTGATGGCCGCGGGGCGCGTGCTCTGCTCCCGCGGGATGGAGCTGGCCCGCGAGCTCGAGGCCCGCGGCTACGATTGGATCCTCAAGGAGTACAACGCGTCCTAGAAAGACTTCACCGCTCGGCGGGGAGAAGAACTGGCATTCTTTCCCGAGGAGGGAGAGATGAACGATAAGGTGACCCAGGCGGCCGAGATGGACCGCTCCAAGTACGACTTCCGCGACCCGGAGGTCTTCGTCTACAAGTCCCAGCGCGGTCTCACGCGTGAGACGGTGGAGGACATTTCGCGCCACAAGAACGAGCCGGCCTGGATGCTCGAGGCCCGGCTCCACGCCTACGAGGTTTTCCGCCGAAAGCCCATGCCCGCCTGGGGCGGAGACCTCTCGGGCGTGGACTTCGAGGAGTACACCTACTACATCAAGCCCACCGACCGGCGCGAGGAGGCCTGGGAGGACGTGCCCGAGAACATCCGCAAGACCTTCGACCGGCTCGGCATCCCCGAGGCCGAGCGCAGGTTCCTCGCCGGGGTCGGCGCCCAGTACGAGTCGGAGATGGTCTACCACTCCATCAACCAGGAGCTGGCCAAGAAGGGCGTCATCTTCCTGGACACCGACGCGGGGCTGAAGGAGCACCCCGACCTCTTCCGCAAGTACTTCGCCTCGCTGGTGCCTCCCGAGGACAACAAGCTCGCGGCGCTCAACACCGCCTGCTGGTCCGGCGGGAGCTTCATCTACGTCCCGAAGGACGTGGTCCTGGAGATGCCCCTGCAGGCGTACTTCCGCATCAACGCCGAGAAGATGGGCCAGTTCGAGAGGACCATCATCATCGCGGACGAGGGCGCGCAGCTCCACTACATCGAGGGCTGCACGGC
>JAKAIJ010000300.1 GCA_021814355.1 Acidobacteriota bacterium | reverse complement strand
GAACCGCGCTCCTGCTCTTTCCCGCGGGCGCGACCCAGGAGCTCTTCGCCCTGCCGCTGGGACCGGACGGGCGGCCGTCCGGTCCGCCGCGGCCGCTCCCCCCTTGCGCCGCCCGCGCCGACGCCCGGGTCTGGGAGCCGGGCGGCCACGTTCTCTGGTGCTTCCAGATGGAACGCGGGCGCGCTTGGCGCGTGGACGCCTCCACGGGGGCGCTTCTTGGCCGCTGGTCCTGGCCCGCCTCGCTCCGCCTGGACGCGGCGGAGGGGGGCGAGACGCCCACCGTGACGCTCCGGTATCCCTCGGCGGGTTATCCGAGGTGGCAGCTCTTCACGGCCTTCCTCGATCCCGCCACCCTGAAGTTCACCGGACTCACCGAAAAGTCCCCGTTGGAAGGGATCGAATGGGCGCCGGTTCGGAGGGGCGGGGAAGAAGAGTAGCCCCGCGTCCCTCCCTCCGAGAGCGTCCGCGTCCTTTGGAGACTGCCCGGCCGCGTCCGCCGCGGAGGTCCGCTTCCGCGGGCGGGCCGCCCGAAAAAAGCGGGGGGCGCTTCGCGTTCGCGCCCCCCTTCACGGGGCCACCGCGGCCGGTGCGCCGCGCGGTCCCCGGCCTGTCCGGCTTCCGAGATCAGTGCACCCGGCCATGCCATGAACCCGCGCCTCGAACCCACCATGTCCCCGGCCTGTCCGGCTTCCGAGATCAGTGCACCTCCCGCGACGGCTTGTACATCGTCTCGAAGTTGAACTTGGCCGCGGCGGTGCTGCTGTCCGAGTGGAGGGCCCAGCCGGCGTCGTTGATGACCTTCAGCGCCATATAGAGCTGCCCCTTGGTCTCGTAGAACTCGCGGACGTCCTCGGGGAGGTCGCGCAGGCTCTTCTCGCTCGGCGCGACGGTCGCCGAGAGGGTCTCGGCGAGGCGGCGGCCCTCCTGGAAGACCTTCTCCCAGTCCTGTCCCGGGAGCTTGTCGCGGTGGGGCTCGAGCAGGTCAATCATCTGGAGGATGTTCTTCGAGAGAGCCTCGGCGGTGCGGGCCTCCCTGATCCGGAAGATCTCCTCCTTCACCGGGACGCCCTGGTGGAGGGCCTGCTGGGCGCGGTGGGCCACCTGGCGCCGCCAGACCTTCGCCTCGTGGAACGCCTGGGTGACGAACTCCTCCACGTCGCGCTTCTCGGCCTCCTGGATGACCTTGCTCCGGCGCGCCTGGGCCAGCTGCTCGCGGGTGTCCCTTACCTCGGAGAGGTACCCCTTGGGCAGGATGCTCTCGAGGGCCCTGCCCTCCTTCGTCGCCGTTTTCAGGGTGTAGTCCGCCTGGGCCAGCAGCTTTTCGGCCCGGACCCGGGCGCCGATGGCCAACAGATCTTCGTTGCACACTTTCGTCAGCATGGAAGCCTCCTTTCCGAACGCCGGCCCTCCGTCGGGAGGGCCGGAGCGACCCCGCGGCACGGGCGGAGAGCCGTCCTCACGCCGCCCGATGCGCCACGCGTTCCGAAGAACCCTCTGTCGGGTTTGAGAAGAATATAGGGCCCCGCCGAGGAGGTTTCAACGCCGCGGAGATAACGAAGTATGGCGAGTCAACGCGCTGCGGGGCCTCGCATTTTTTCGGCAAGAGGCCTCCCCGCGCACACGGTGCCAAGATAACTTCTGCGGAGGGTTCGAGAAGACGGCGGTCCGGCTCGTCCGCCGGCGGTTCTTAGGAAGCTGCTTCGCCGGTGAGCGAGTTGATCCCCGCCCTCGTGATGGCGACCTGGACGAAGCGGTTGACGCGGGGTTCGCGCGGCGCCGTGAAGTTCACGACCTTGTTGTCGCGCGAGCGCCCCATCCACTCGGTGCCGCGCTTGCTGCGGCCTTCCACGAGGACCTCGAGGGTCTTGCCTACGGAAGCCTTGAAGCGTCTGGCCTGAAGAGGCGCCTGGACGTCGAGGAGGCGCTGGTGGCGCTCGCGGGAGACCTCCTCGGGGACGAGCTCCAGCCCCGTCGCCGGCGTGCCGGGACGCAGCGAGTAGCGGAAGGAGAACATCGTGTCGTACTCGGCCGCGCGCACGACGCCGAGGGTCTCCTCGAAGTCCTCCTCGGTCTCCCCGGGGAACCCTACGATGACGTCGGTGGAGAGGGCGATCTCCGGCACGCGCGCGCGAATCGCTCCCACGAGGCCGAGGTACCAAGCCTTGTCGTACTGGCGGCGCATGGCCTTGAGGATGCGGCTCGAACCGGACTGCAATGGCAGGTGCAGATAGGGGCAGAGGTTCTCGCGCTCGGCCATGAGGTCGGCGGCGGCCAGAGGAAAGTGGCGCGGGTGGCTCGTGGTGAAGCGAAGGCGCCGAACCCCTTCCACGTCGCTCACCGCGGCGAGAAGGTCGGCGAAGCCCTTTTTCCCTTCTTTCCAGCAGTTCACGTTCTGGCCGAGAAGTTCGATCTCCATGTAGCCCGCGTCCACGGCGCGTTTCGCCTCGTCGAGGACGCTCCCGAGGGGTCGGTAGATCTCGGCCCCGCGCGTCGAGGGGACGATGCAGAAGGCGCACCTCTTGTTGCACCCCTCCATCACGGTGACGAAGGCCTTCACGGGATGCGAACGGTGGATCTTCTGGTCGGGGTAGAGGATCGCGTCGTCGCGAAACTCCGTTTCCAGGGCCTTCTGGTAGCGCGCCTGCTACAGAAGCTCGGGGAGCTG
>JAKAIJ010000299.1 GCA_021814355.1 Acidobacteriota bacterium | reverse complement strand
ATCTCGTCTCCGCGAGGTCCATGGCGCTGCGGATCCCCGACTCGAAGTCGGCCACCGCCTGCTGCGCCTCCTGCAGCCGTCGCCGGGCCTCGGTGAGGCCCCAGGAGGTCCCCATGTTCTCCGCCTTGAGAATCCCCGGGAGGTCGAGGGCCCGCAGCCGCTCCACCGCCCGCGTCTCTTCCGTCTTCAGGTCGGAGAAGAAGGCTCTCCCCGCCTCGTCCAGGACCTCCCGGTCCTCCGGCGTGAGCCCCTCCGCGTCCCTGGGAGCCTCTATTCCTGCGGGCCCGCGGCGCCGCTCCTCGATCTGGGTGGCGAGGAGGCGGGGTTTCGGGAGACCGCCCGGCTCCACGCCCGCCGTGGTTGCCCTCAGGGAGGCGATGACCAGTCCCCCCACCGCAAGGGCCACGAGGACCGAGAAGGCGCGGGCGTAGGCCCCCGGGGTACCGTCCAAGTAGGTGCGTTCGAGCCCCCAGGCGACCAGCGCGAAGAGCGCGCAGGTCCCGAGGGAGACCCCGGCCACCGCCGCCCATCCGGCGGCTCCCTGCGGAGCGGAGGCGCGCACGAAGACCACGTAGAGGGCGGCGAGGGCGGCGGCGCAGCAAAGGACGCCCGCCGCGCGCCAGAGCGGAGAGCCCGGCCTTTCCGGCGCCGTCCTCAGGACCGACTCAGGGATGTAGGCGCGGGGCTGGGCGGGCGCCGGTTCGGGCGCAGGCGGCTCGAACCGGTCGCGGGCCCGCGGGTGGTCCTTCGCGGCGACCCACCCCCCGGAGACCTCGTCGTAGAGCGGCGTGGCGGGCGTGACGACGCCCTTCGCGACGAGCTCGTAGAGCGTCGCGAGGTCCGGGATCGGGTACTCTCCGCCGTCCCCGGCGCGAAAGCGGATGTCCATGGTCCCCTCCCCAGCGGCCGGCGCCTGAAAAGGACCTCTGCCTCCGGACGGGTGCGACGAGGCTCCCTCGAGTGTCCTTGGGAAGCAGTATAACAGGCCGTCAGCCCTCGCGGTCGAGCAGATCCCGGTAGAACTGCTGGAAGAGGGCGTGGAACTCGGCCGACTCCTCGGGGATGTTCCTGCGGATGGAGCGCACCTTCTGGTGCGCCTTCTCCTCGCGCAGGAGGTCGCGGCGCATCTCGTCCTCGAGGGCGCGCAGGACCGCCAGGCGGAGCTGGGGCTCGGGGACAAAGTACTCCACGTCGGGGTCCTCCAGGAGGAGGACCGCGACGGCGCCCCCGAGACTGTTCACCTTTTCCCGCGGTAGCTTGCCCGGACCCGCGCCCAGGACGTAGCCGCGCTGGGCCGCGAGCTCGGACTTCACTCGCGTGAAGAGGCGGTGGTACTCCACCTCTCCTCCGCGCAGTGCCTCCCGGTGCTCGTCCAGCACGAGCCGCGCCTCTTCGTTGAGCGCGTCCTCCACCTTGAGGTCCTCGGCGATGAGACGGGCGACCTTCTCCTCGGTGGCACGGGGGTGGTCGCTGGAGACCACGCGGCGCGCGATCAGCTGGCGGACGACGCCGCGGGCCACGAGGTCAATGAGCGGGGGCGGCAGGCGCACGGGGTACCTCTGGAGAGGGGGGCGCCGGGGCCTCCGGGCCGGCGGATGGCTCGGGGGAGGCTTCTAGGGCCGCAAGTCGCTTCCTGGCGTAGTCGCCCTGGACGGTGCCCTCGGTGCGGGCGGCCAGTTCGCGGTAGAGCGCCACGGCGTCCTTCGGGCGCCCCAGGGTCACCATCAGCTCGGCGGCCCGGTACCGCGCCGTGAGGGCCCACTGCGCGTTGGTGGAGGCGAAGGCCACCTTGAGGTAGGCGTCGAGGGCCTCTTCGGAGCGGCCCATGAGCTCGAGGGTGTAGCCATGCTGGAACCCCACCGAGGCGTCGCGCCAGGCCGCGTTCAGGTGCTCGAAGGCCTCCAGCGCCGGCTCGTAGGCCCCCTCCTTCTGGAGCCAGAACGCGACGCTCAGGAGCCGCTCGCGGGCGGCCGGGTCCGCCGGCGCGGCCTTGGCGAAGGCACCCCAGTGGGCGAGGGCCGCCTCGCGCCTGCCCTGGATGGCGGCGGCCATCCCCGCCTGGTACCTCGCCTCCAGGATGTCCGCGGGGGCCAGCGCGGCAGGGGGCGTGGCCGCCAGGGCCCGCTCGTAGGCCGCCTGCGCCGTGGGCATGTCCCGCAGGGCGTAGCAGGCGCGCCCGAGCAGGAGATCTCGCCGCGGGTCCGCCGGCGCCACCTCCAGGGCCGCGCGTACGGCCCGCCAGTCGCGCCGCCGCGCGGCGGCGCTTGCCACGCCGAGCGCGGCCTCGGGCGCACCGGGCCCGCCGGGATACCGGGCGGCGTAGTCGGCGTAGAGCTTGGTGCCCGGGAGCGGGCCCAGCTCCATGTACTGGACGTAGTCCGAGCCGAGGCTCGCGACGTACTCGATGTCCTCGCGGATGGTCTCCGTGTCGTGGTGTTCGAGGAAGAGTATCCCCGACGCCAGCACGCTGATGCCGTAGTCCTTGAGCTCGCGGATGAGCGCCCCGAGGTCGGCGCCGCGGTTCTTCTCGTACACTTCGCGTTTCGACTCGACGCCTATCCAGAGGAAGTGGACGCCGAGCCGCGCGAGGAACGGGATCCCGACCGCACGGATCGCCTCGGCCGAGCTGAAGATCCCGAACCGCCACTGTTTGCCGTGGAACTCCATCAGGTC
>JAKAIJ010000063.1 GCA_021814355.1 Acidobacteriota bacterium | reverse complement strand
GAAGGCCTGGGACTTGGCCACCTGCCGCTGGACGTTGGCGCTGGGCGCGGCGGCCGCGGCGTTGACGTCCTGGGCCTCCTGCCGGGCGCTCCCCGCGCCGCCCGTGGCTCCGTAGGCCACGTAGGTCTTGTTCAGCTCGGTCCCCAGCCGGGTGATCTCCATGTCCTGGGGCGCGGCGATCTCGGGCGGCTTGTAGTTCTGGTCTATGCTCATGTAGCGCCCGTCGGCCAGCTCGGCGCCCTCCTTCCAGTGGGTCTGGACCCCCTCTTCCACGCTGCCGCAGAAGATGGTATTGACCAGAATCCCCTTGGCGACGGCGGCCCTGCAGGAGGCCTTGAAGTCCACCGGGCCCTGCGTGAAGGGCTCGTTGCCGGCGATGAACATCACCTTCAGGTCGTCGTTCGAGGCGCTCCAGGCCAGGCGCCCCGTCGCCTCGCGGATGACCTGGCCGCAGTACTCCTCGCCCCCGTTGGTCTTCAGGGCGAAGAGCTCCTCGGAGACCTTGTCCAGGTCGGTGGTGAGGGGGAGCACGAGGCGGATGTAGCCCGCCGAGGCCGGGAGGCCGTCGTTGCCGTACTCGAAGAGGGCCACCTGGAGCTCAGGGGCCTTCCCGTCGCGGCGGGCCGTGGCGAACTCGTTCACCACCCGCCAGAGCTGGGTCCGCGCCTGGTCAATGAGGCCGTCCATGCTGTTGCTCGTGTCGAGCAGGATGGCGAGCTGGATAGCCGGCTTCTTGGGGGGCGGCGTCACCTTGGCCGCGGGCGCCGGTTGGGCCCAGGCCGCCAGGCCCAGAAGGGCCGCCGCGGCGCAAAGAAACGGTCGTGCCTGTCTCATGTCAGCCTCCTCGTCGTGCGTCTGAGCCCCATTGTCCGCCTCCGGCGGGCCGGCCGCAACCCCGGGCTCCGGCCCGGAGGGCCTGCCGCGATCCTTTGCGGGTCTGCGGGCCTCCACAGTGCGTGGTGACCCGGGCGGGGGGGAATTGTTCCCGGCGCGGCGAGGGGCGCGGTCAGGCGTAGCGCGGCGGGAGGAAGGTGTCGTACACTTCCGGGCGGCGCGGAGGGGGGAGCGTGGCCGACGCGGGTGAGCGGCGGACGAGGCCGGCGAGGAGCACGGGGCCCGGAGGGCCGCGCGGAGGCGCGCGGTGATCCGGCTCTCCTGCCCCTCCTGCGGCGCCTCCGACGTCCGCCGCGGGCCCCACAAGCTGGTCTGCGCCTTCTGCCAGTGCGAGGTCCGCCCCGCACTCGAGCCCGGCACCCTCTGCGCCGACGGCGAAGGGGGGCGCCCCTGCGGCCTGCGCGCGGAGAGCCTCTGCGATGGCTGCGGCGTACCCCTGTGCGACCGCCACAACGACCGGAAGTCGCACTACTCACGGACCCCCCTCGACATCCAGAACCTCTGCCCGGAGTGGGACGCGAGGGACCTGCGGGAGTGGGCCCGGTGGGTCGGAGAGCGGCTCCAGGTGCCCGTGGAGGGCGTTTTACCGGCCGCCGCGTGGAAGCCCCTCCACGCGGGCGCGGTGCGCGCCGCGGGGGACGCCGAAGAGGCGATCTGGGGCCGGGTCCGCCCCGTGGCGCAGGCCGCGCGTGGCGACCTGAGAGAGGACGCCTGCGTCTTTGACAACCACTGCACCGCCTGTTTTCAGGAGACCTCGCGCGAGATCGAGGCGATCGTCGCAAAAGAACGGACCCGTTTCTGGGAGGTGGCGGTGCGGGACCTGCTCGCCGCGCTGATCGCCGATGCCGGGCAGGCCCTGAGCTACGTGGAGGGCGTCGCGGGAATTTCTCAGGGGGCCGAGCCGGACAAACGGTTCGAAGAAGGTCCCGTTCTGGCGCTGACCGCGCGGTCGCCACGGGCCGAGTGGATCTCCTACTCCCGCTACCTGGAGGCGCGGCTCGAATCCCTGCGGCGCCTCCGCTCCCGGCTGCGGGAGCCGGACACGGGAGGAGCCGCCCCGGGGGTCGAAGCCGGGAGCGGGGGGACGGAGCGCGGAGGATGAGGGAAGGTCCTTCGGCCGGCCCCGCCCGCCGTTTGATTTTGGTACCGATTTTGATGTCCATAGTTAGGACGTTTGCTTTCCTCAGCGCAACGAAGGAAGGCGACGTTCCGCGCGGATTGGGCCTATGTAAGGACCCGCCGTAATCTGTCGCCAAGCCTCTTGCAAACGGCCGAAGCATTACACACAAGCTATTTCACAGAAAAATCACCCAATCAACACATTGGGGATAAATAGTGACATTCTTCCGTGTTTTAATGGGGAAAATGTATCGTACTGGTGGCGGTCGTGGTTGGCCATAATTCGCGACCACACCGTGATGTCGTGCAAATAAATCAATGATTTCAGGTAATTGCCGACGGTGATTTGGGCTTCTTTCCGAGCCTCTATGCTTGGCACAGCCAATGCACTAAATAGAGCTGCCCTCGAAAGCGCCCCGAGGGCGGAGGCTGAGATGGCCACCGGACGGCGAGAATGCCCGAAGTGCCACGGAGAGACCTACTACTGGTACTCGTTCGTCACCGAGGTGGGCGTGATGCGGTGCGCGCGGTGCAAGTCGGATTTTCCCGTGAAGACCCCGGGCGACAAGACCGAGTCCGCCCCCCAGGCCGGCTCGGGGAACGGGTGCCGCCACGCCGCCCCGCTCTGCGCCGCGCCATGAGCCGGTCCCGATCCGGGTCCCCGACGGCGGGTGCGCTGAGGGATGCGGGACGGGAGAGCGGCGGCCCCGGCGAGACATGACCCCGGTGAGCCGGTTCTAACCCCGCGATTCAGGGAACGGTAGAGAGGGGTCCGGCTTGCGGGCCACCAGCAGGGCGTTGGCCGAAAAGAGGCCGCGGCCGCTGGGCTCCAGCCGGACCTCGAATCCCAGGCCGCGAAGGAGCGCCGCCATCTCCGACGGCGGCCACGCCTCGACGCCCGCGCCGCGGTTCCACCCGAGCTTCACCGCGAGGCGCTCGAGCCGGACGCTCAGGTCGCCGCGCGCCGGCGAGGCGTCCAGGTCCCGGACGACGAGGGCGCCGCCCGGGGCAAGGGCGTGGGCGCACCGCTCCAGAAGCTCGCGCTGGCGGGCTTGCGGAGCGTAGTGGAGGACGTCAATAAGGAGGACGGCGTCGGGGTGGCCGATCTCGGCCGCCCAGGCGTCCCCCTGCTCGACGACGGCCCCGGGCGATCCTCCGAGCAGGCGCCGGGCGGCCTTCGCCTTCCGCGCGTCCCACTCCACGGCGCGCACCCGCGCCTCCGGGGCGCGGGAGGCGAGCAGGGCCTCCAGGAGTCCGATGCCCGCGCCGAGGTCGAGGATCCGCGAGCATCCCGCCAGCGCGGCCAGGGCCGAGGGATAGACGGGATCGAGGCGGACCTTGCACCAACCGTAACAGCACAGGTCCGGAGGGAGCCGCCGAAGCCGCCGCCCCAGGGCGGCGAACTCCTCCCGCCCGAGCGAGGGCCCGGTCAACGGGTGATTTGCGCCGGGAGACGGGCGGACCTGGTCCGCCGCGTGCGCCGCTCCAGAGGTCGTCCGCGTGATGGAAATCCTCCCGCCCACGGGGCGGCCTGTCTAGGCCGCAACTCCGGACGCATGGGAAACCGCGTGCCCCCCGCGGCGGCCTGCGAAGGACCGTCGGATATCTCGCGAGGCGCGAGCCGGGGAGGGCACCCGCCGCGTTCCGGAAACCGGAATTACTTCGCCTTGATCTGCTTGGAGGTGATGGTCACCGTGGAGACCTCGCAGAGGTTGAGGTTGTTGAGCTGCCACTCGTCGCCGTCCTCGTTCTTGGCCAGCAGGTCGAAGTGGCAGTCGGTCTTCTTGTACCCCGAGAAGTGGATGTTCACCGACTCGCCGTTCTCCAGGACGTCCTCGCCGAGGACGTCCTCGCCCCAGTTGTCCTCCCGGGCGAGGGCGATGTAGATCTCGGTGATGGATTCGCCCGACTTGTTGACGACCGTGATGTCCCTCTTGTCCGCGGCGCCCAGCGCCACGCCGGCGAGGAGCATCAGGGTCAGGGCCAGGACAACCGCCAACGTCTTGCGCATGCGACCTCCCGTTCTGCCCCTCCCGCGGGGCGGTCCACCGTCTACTCTGGAAGAATATACAGGTTCGGGCTCTCTTCGTCCAGCGAATTCCGCGAAGAGGTCCTTCGCGGGAAGAGCAACCCTACTGGTGCCGCAGTAGTGTTTGGAAGCGGGGGTTTTCTCTTTCGGCTCGGCGCGTTACCCTGTCCCCGCCCCAAGGGTGCCGGCGCGGCCGAGGACGGGCCGGACGTGCCGACGCCACGAACCGCCGCTTCGCTTAAAGAACCCGTCGCCGTTCTGCCGAGGAGCCATGGGCAAAAAGTTCGACCCCGACGACGCGGCCCGCCTGGAGAGCCCCGAGCGGGCGGCCTCCATGCCCCCCGAGAGGACCCTGCGGAGGCTCGGGGTGCGGCGGGGCATGACCTTCGCCGACGTGGGGGCGGGGACCGGCTTCTTCACCCTCGCCGCGGCCGACCTCGTGGGCCCCGAGGGACGGGTCTACGCCCTCGACGTGGAGGAGCGGATGCTCGCGAAGCTCCGCGCCAAGGGCCCGCCGCCGTGGGTGGAGACCGCCCTCTGCGGCGAGGGCCGCCTTCCCTTGCCCGATGGAACCGCCGACTTCGCCTTCTCCTGCTTCGTCTTTCACGAGGCGGCCGACCCCGAGGGCTTCCTGCGGGAGATGGGGCGGGTGGCGAAGCGCCGCGCGCCGGTGGTGGTGCTGGAGTGGGCCAAGCGCCGCCAGCCCGAGGGACCGCCCTTCGCCGAGCGCATCCACCACCACGAGCTCGAGCGGATGGTCCTTTGCGCGGGGCTCGCCTTCCGGCGGCTCGAGTTTTTCAACCCCAGCCAGTACGCCGTCTGGGCGTTCCGGAGGTGACGTGGCCACCGCACGAAGGACGAACCCGGCGCTCCGGGCGCTCGCGGTGGCCCTCACCTTCCTGGCGGGGCCGCTCCTCCCGCGGCCCTACCGCAGGTTCTGGCCCTGGCCCGAGCTGCAGGAGAGCGGCGCGCTCCAGCTCTTCCACGCCTATCTCCACGCCGTGGCCTCGGTGGTCGTCTGGATGACGGGGCTGGTGGCCTTCGTGAAGGCCTTCGGCGACCGCTACACCGAGGCGCTGATGGATCCCCAGCACGGCACGGGGGACCCCTCCTACCTGACCTGGTACGGGCTCATCGGCTTCTTCGCCTTCCTGGTCTCGCCCGGCGGGATTCTGAAGGGGCTCTACATGGCGGACTCGGTGGTCCGCGCGGTGGGCGGCGCCATGCACCGCACCGTGCCCGGGACGCTCTTTCTCGCGCTGCCGCTCGGCCTCGTGGGAGTGCTGGCCCGGCGCGCCCGGGAACAGGCCATGACCGCTCGGTACGGTCCCCCGGGCGCCCCCGACCGTCTCGAGGTGCGCGGGGAGAGCCTCTTCGTCTGGACGACCCGCCCCCGCGACGAGTGGCACAACCTGCTCGCCTTCTCGCACGGCGGGAGGCTCTACCGGCTGGTGTGGAGGGGCGAAGTCTCCGGGGGGGCGCGCCGGGCCTTCGAGCACCGGTTCGAGCCGTGGCCTGGGGCCATGCCCGTGAGGAGGGTGGTCCTGCTGGACCCTGCGCCGGGTGCGTCTACTCCCGCTCGGTGAGGAGCAGGGGAAGCGACCAGCCCAGGAAGAAGAGGTCCCGGAGCGCCGCCTTGGCCACCGGCTCGGCGGCGCCGCCGTGGCCGAAGCAGCCGCAGTTGATGTCGAGCCCCCGGTACCAGGCCTGGATCAGCCCCGCCAGGAAGACCGCGAGGAGGAGGTTTACGAGAAGGACCGCCCCCGGTCGCAGGAGCCCCGAGAGCAGCGCGAGCGCGCAGACGGCCTCCACCCAGGGCAGGGTGATGGCCAGGGCGTTCAGAAGGAGCCGGTGCACGAGGTCGTAGTTCCGGATGTCCGCGGCGAAGCCGGCGGGGTCCAGGATCTTGGGCACCGCCGCGGCGAGGAAGACGAGCGCCAGCGCCCAGCGGGAGACCCGGGAGGCCCACGGCTCGGAGACCTTCCCCGCCAGAAGGAGCAGGCCGAAGAGCCCGCAGAGCCCCGCGACCGCCCAGACCGCGCCCGCCGCGCCTCGGTCGCCCAGGGAGGGGACCGCGGCACGGAAGGCGCCCGCGAAGGCGGCGAGCTCCCACGCCAGAAACCCCGCCATTCCCAGGTAGGCTAGGGCGAAGCTCCCGCGCGCGACGGCGGGGAGCGGCCTGCCCTTTCTCACGGGAGCCCGCTCTCGATGGGGTTCTTGCCCCGCATCCAGCCGGGGAACCCCTCCCCGGCGATGAGGATGCGGTCCGCGGGGAGGCCCTTGGCGGCGAGCTTCTCGGCCACCATCTCGGAGGTGGCGCAGGAGCCCCCGGAGCAGTAGACGATGACCCATCTGGCCTTGGCCAGCGGGTCCTTCGCCTTGGCGAAGGAGGCTTCGAAGTCGTCCTCCGGGACGCTCAGGGCCCCGGGGATGTGGCCGAGGGAGTACTCCTCGCGGGAGCGGGCGTCCACCAGGCGGGTGGACTTCTCCTCCTGGAGGTAGAACTTGACCTCCTCGGTGGTGACCATCCGGAATCCCTTCACCGTCTGCCCGGCCTTCGGGACGACCGGAAGCGGGTGTGGGGAGACCGCGTTGAAGCCGAAGCCCGCGGCGAGCCCCACGAGCGTCAGCACGAGGCACTGGACCAGACTCTTGCGCATGGCGGACCTCCGCGCTCAGGGACCACTCTACGGCACGCCGCGCCCCGTTTCAAGCCGGGCGGACCTTGCCGGGGCCGCCGCTTTGCCCTATGCTGGTTGCCCCTGCGGGGGAGCGGTTCCGGCGAGCGCGGGGCGGGCGCCCCGCGGCGGAGTTCGCGCGGAGGGGAGACGATGGACGTCCAGGTTTTCGGCGTGGTCGGCGGGGGCACCATGGGCAACGGCATCGCGCACGTGGCGGCCCAGACGGGCTTTCCGGTCCTGCTGTGCGAGGTGGACGCGGCCTTGGGGGCCAAGGCCCTCAAGACCATCGAGAAGAACCTCCAGCGCGGCGTGGACAAGGGCAAGACGACGGCCGACGAGAAGGCCGCCGTCCTAGGCCGGATCAAGACCACCACGAGGCTCGAGGACCTCTCCGGCTGCGAGATCGTCGTGGAGGCCGTGGTGGAGAACTTCGACGTCAAGAAGAAGGTCTTCCAGACCCTGGACGCCGCCTGCGGGCCCGGGACGGTGCTCGCCTCCAACACCTCCTCCATCTCCATCACCAAGCTCGCGGCCACGACCAAGCGCCCCGGGAAGGTCATCGGCATGCACTTCATGAACCCCGTCCCCGTGATGCAGCTCGTGGAGGTGATCCGCGGCATCGCCACGGAACAGGCGGTCCTGGACGCCGTGATGGCGCTCGCCAGGAAAATGGGAAAGATGCCGGTGGAGGTCAACGACTACCCCGGCTTCGTGAGCAACCGCGTCCTTCTGCCCATGATCAACGAGGCGGTCTACTGCCTCATGGAGGGCGTGGGGACGCCCGAGGCCATTGACACGGTCATGAAGCTCGGCATGAACCACCCCATGGGGCCGCTCGCGCTCGCGGACCTCATTGGCCTCGATACGTGCCTCTTCATCCTGAACGTCCTCCACGACGGCCTCGGCGACCCCAAGTACCGCCCCTGCCCGCTGCTGATCAAGATGGTGGACGCCGGCCACCTCGGCCGCAAGTCGGGCCGGGGCTTCTACGCGTACTGAGCCAGCCCCAGGGAGGCTTCGCCGGATGCTCTGCGCCCGCTGCGGGAAGCTGAACCCTTCGGACCTCGACACCTGCAAGTTCTGCGGGGCGCGGCTCTGCGCCCGGAGGCCGGAGCGGTCCCAGGAGACGGCGGAGCTCCAGCCCTTCCTGGGGGTGGAGGATTACCTCCTCGACAAGCTCTCCCTCGTGGAGCGCCAGGCCCACCGCTCCTCCGAGGACCTGGGCCTCCTGGTGCAGGCCATGGACTACCTCGAGCGCAACGTAATGGCGGGCCGCGCGGGCGTCAGCGTCCTGGCGGGAATGTTGCGGGAGCGCGGGCTCCTCGACGCCCGGGAGTTCAAGCGCCGGTGGCTCGAGCAGGCCCGCCGGGGCCTCGTGGAAATCAACCGGAAGGAGCGGTTCCTGGAGTCCAAGGCGGAGATCCTGGACGCCTTCAAGGGCCGCCAGCGGCGCCGCTTCGAGGAGGCCCTGGCCCGGGCGGAGGACCTCTTCCTCGGGTTTCAGTCCGACCGGGCGGTGGAGGCCCTGCACGGGGCCCGCGCGCTGGACCCCGCCAACGCCCCCCTCAACGCGCTCCTCGGCCAGTTCCTCGTGGCCGTGGGGGAGCCCGTTCAGGCCCGGGCGTGCCTGGGCCGGGCGCTCGCCGCGGCCCAGGTGCCACGGGGCGCTCGCCTCGCCATGGCGGTGCTCCACCTGCGCGCCCGCAAGCCCGCCGAGGCGGGGAAGCTCCTGGAAAAGGCCGTGCAGGCGGACCCGGCGGACGCCGAAGCCCTCACCCTGCGGGCCTTCGCCCACGGCGCCCGGGGCCGGTGGGCGGCCTGCCTGGCGGACGCCGAGCGGGCCCTCGCCTCCCAGGACGGCGCCGCGCCGCGGTACCTCCGCGCCCAGGCCCTTCTGCGGCTGGGACGCACGGCCGAGGGGGAGACGGCCCTCGAGGCCCTGCTGGCCGAGGATCCCGACTGCGAGCCCGCCCTGAGGCAGCGCGCCCACCTCCTGCTCGCCCGCGGGTGGGCCAAGAGGGCCGGGGAGACCCTGGCGCGCCTGCGCGCGCTGGACCCCGAGGCGCGCCGCGGCGACCCCGGGGCGCTCTTCCGGCGCGCCGGGAAGGCGCGCCGGGCGAAGATGCGGCTGCTGGGCCTGGAACTGCCCCAGCTCCTGGAGATGATGAACCCCGAGGCCGACGAGGCGCGGCTCTACCTCCGCGAGGTGGAGGGGGAGCTCTAGCAGGCGGCGGAGAAACTCGCATGGGCCTGTGGAAGTTTTTCAGCAGCCCGCTAAGGATGCCGACCGGGCGAGAGCCCGGTCCGAGAGGACGCGGATGAAGACGCCGATCAGATTCGGAACCGACGGCTGGCGCGCCGTCATCGCGGAGGGCTTCACCTTCGAGGCCGTGCGGACGGCGGCGCAGGCGGTGGCGGACTACCTGGAGGAGAAGAGCGAGAGCCGGGAGGTGGCGGTGGGCTACGACCGCCGCTTCCTCTCGGAGGAGTTCGCCCGCGCCGCCGCCCAGGTGTTGGCGGGGAACGGCGTCACCGTCTACCTCAGCCCCGAGCCCTGCGCCACGCCCCACGTCAGCTACTTCGTCCGCAAGAACGACCTTCCGCTCGGCGTCGTCATCACCGCGAGCCACAACGACTACCGCTACAACGGCTTCAAGATCAAGGAGCGCCACGGCGGGAGCGCCTCGCCCGGGACCACCCGGGCCGTGGAGGCCCTCCTGGGCAAGAACCCGGTGGTAAGCACCTCCATCCGGGAGGGCAAGACCAGCGGCAAGATCATCGAGACGCCGCTGGACGAGGGCTACGAGGACCTCGTCGAGTCCCTCGTGGACATCCGCGCCATCCGGGCTTCGTCCCTCCACGTGGTGGCGGACTCCATGAACGGAGTGGGGGAGCGGAGGCTGGAGCACTGGGCCGCCTCCCGGACCTGCAAGGTGGAGACCATCCGCCACGAGCGGGACGTCCTCTTCGGCGGGCGCGCGCCCGAGCCCAAGGAGGAGTACCTGGACGTCCTGCGGGACGCGGTCCTGTCGGGCAAGGCCGACCTGGGCCTCGCCACCGACGGCGACGGCGACCGCTCCGGCGGGGTCCACGCCGACGGCTCCATCTTCACCCCCCTCGAGATGATCGCCCTGCTCGCCCTCTACCTCATCGAGGTGCGCGGCCAAAACGGCGTCTTGGCGGCCACCAACGCCAACACCCTCTACCTCCGGCGCATCGCCGAGTCCACGGGCCTGCCCTACGTGAACAAGCCGGTGGGGTTCAAGTACATCGCCGAGGTGATGCAGAGCCAGGACCTGCTCATCGGGGGCGAGGAGAGCGGCGGCATCACCGTCCACGGCTACCTCCCCGAGCGCGACGGCATCCTGATCAACCTGCTCCTGCTCGAGATGCTCGTGAAGCGCGGCAAGACCTCCCGTGAGCTGCTGAAGGACCTCTACTCCCGATTCGGCGAGTTCCACTTCCGCCGCAAGGACTACCCCTCCCAGCCCGAGCGGGGGTTGCGCCAGGCGCAGGCCCTCGCCCAGCGCCCGCCGGCCACCCTCGCGGGGCTCCGGGTGGAGTCGGTGGACACCCTGGACGGCACCAAGCTCTTCCTCTCGGACGGCTCGTGGATCCTCTTCCGCCAGTCGGGCACCGAACCGACCCTGCGGGTCTACTGCGAAGCCCCCTCCGAGGGCGACATCGAGCGCCTCATGGCCATGGGTCTCAAGGCCCTCGGCGAGGCCGACGCCCGCGGTTGACCCTCCCATGCCGGGCAGCGGCACCCCCGCTCCGCGCCGCGTCTGGGGCGTACGGCTCCCGCTGGGGCGCGGCTCCGAAGAGGATCTGCGCCGCGCCCTTGCCCGAGGGCTCGGGGTCCGCATCGAATCCGTCGGCCCGCCCGCCGTCGTCCGGCGCTCCCTCGACGCCCGGGACCGTCGCCGGGGCATCTTCTGGGTCTACACGCTGGACGTGGCCCTGGCGGCCCGCCCGGGGCGGCTGCCCCGGGGGTGGCGCCTGGGCGACCCGCCGCCGCTCCTCCGGCCGGCCCCGGCGCCGGCTAGGCTAAAGGGTCTCCGGGCCGCCGTCGTGGGGACGGGGCCCGCGGGGCTCTTCGCGGCCCTTGCCCTCGCCCGTTCGGGCGCGGAGGTCACGGTGCTCGAGCAGGGCCCCCCGCTGCGGGACCGGGTGGCGGCGGTGGGCGCGCTCTGGCGCGAGGGGAGCCTCTCCCCCGACGCCAACGTCCAGTTCGGCGAGGGGGGCGCGGGGACCTTCAGCGACGGGAAGCTGGTGACCCGCGTCAAGGACCCACGCGTGCGGGAGGTCCTCGAGGAGCTCGTACGCGCCGGCGCCCCCGGCAGGATCCTGGAGGAGGCCCATCCCCACGTGGGGACCGACGGCGTCCGCGGGGTCGTCGAGGGAATGCGCGGACGGCTGGAGGCCCTCGGGGTCCGCTTCCGGTTCCGGGCGCGGGTCACCGGCGTTTGCCCCGCGGCGGAGGGATACCGCCTCGAACTGGGGGGGGAGTCCCTCGAGTGCAAGGTGGCGGTCCTCGCCGTGGGTCACTCCTCCCGGTCGCTCTTCCGCCGGCTCCTCGCCCTCGGGCTCCCCCTGGTCCCGAAGGGGTTCGCCGCCGGCGTCCGGGTGGAGCACCCGCAGGCCTGGGTGGACCGATGCCAGTACGGACGGTTCGCGGGCCACCCGGACCTGCCCCCGGCGGAGTACTTCCTCACCCACCGCGACGCCCCGACGGGGCGCGGCGTCTACTCCTTTTGCATGTGTCCGGGCGGCGTGGTGGTGAACTCCTCCTCCGAGCCCGGGCTGCTCGTCACCAACGGCATGAGCATGTCCCAACGGGCCTCTGGGTTCGCCAACGCCGGGATCGTAGTCACCGTGGAGCCTTCGGACCTGGGGCCCGGCCCGCTGGCGGGGTTCGCCTTCCAGGAGGAGCTCGAGCGCCGGGCCTTCGAGCTGGGCGGGGGCGGCTACCGGGTTCCGGCCCAGCGGCTCTCGGCCTTCCTTGGCGGGCCGGAGGGCGAACCGCCGAAGGTCACCTACCGCCCCGGGGCGAGGCGCACCGACCTGCGGGGCTTTTTCCCCTCCTTCCTCGAGGAGCCGCTCCGGCGCGCCTTCATCCGCTTCGAGAGGCTCATGCCCGGGTTCGTGGAGCACGGGGTGGTCATGGCTCCCGAGACGCGCACGAGCTGCCCCGTGCAGGTGCGCCGGGCGGAGGACCTCTCGGCGGAGGGCTTCCCTGGGCTCTACCTCGCGGGCGAAGGGGCCGGCTGGGCGGGCGGCATCGTCTCCTCCGCCGTGGACGCCCTGCGTTGCGTCGAGGCGCTGGGTGCATCGTGGGCAGGCCGAGCCCAGGGAACGGGCGGGCCGACGGCGGGCGGCTCGGGGGGCGGCTCGAGGGGGAAGAGGGCGCGGGCCTCGAGCGGGTCCGGCGCGCTTCCGTCCCGGCGGGGGGGCGGGGTGCAACGGGGCCGGTAGCGGTAGGGCGACGCCTCGAGCT
>JAKAIJ010000062.1 GCA_021814355.1 Acidobacteriota bacterium | reverse complement strand
GCGCATCCCGGGGGACGGCGTCGTCACCGGCGCGGCGCGCGTGGACGGGCGGCCCGTCTTCCTCTTCGCCAACGATTTCACGGTCTTCGGCGGTTCGCTCTCCGAGTCGAACGCCCGCAAGATCTGCAAGATCATGGACCTGGCCATGAAGGTCGGCGCCCCGGTCGTCGGGATCAACGACTCGGGCGGGGCGCGCATCCAGGAGGGGGTCGGCTCGCTCGCGGGCTACGCCGAGATCTTCCTGCGCAACACCCTCGCCTCGGGCGTGGTGCCCCAGATCTCGCTCATCATGGGCCCCTGCGCGGGCGGGGCGGTCTACAGCCCGGCCATCACCGACTTCGTGGTGATGACCGAGAAGACCTCCTACATGTTCATCACCGGGCCCGACGTCATCAAGACGGTGCTCCACGAGGACATCACCAAGGAGGAGCTCGGCGGGGCCGGCTCCCACAGCAGCGTGTCCGGGGTAGCCCACCGGGTGGGCCGGGACGACGCCCACGCCCTCTCGCTGGTGCGCGCCCTGCTCTCCTACCTGCCCTCGAACAACCGCGAGGACCCGCCGTTTTGCACCACCTCGGACCCCGAGGACCGCGCCGACGAGGCGCTCGACGCGCTGGTCCCCGAGAACCCGAACCAGCCCTACGACATGAAGGCCCTCATCGCCCGGGTGGTGGACGACGGCGAATTCTTCGAGATCCACCCCGACTACGCCCCGAATCTGGTGGTAGGGTTCGCGCGGCTCGGCGGGCGCAGCGTGGGCATCGTCGCCAACCAGCCCGCCTTCCTGGCCGGGGTCCTGGACATCAAGTCCTCCCTCAAGGGCGCCCGGTTCGTCCGCTTCTGCGACTGCTTCAACATCCCCTTGGTCACCTTCGAGGACGTCCCCGGCTTCCTGCCCGGCCGGGATCAGGAGCACGGCGGAATCATCGTCCACGGCGCCAAGCTCCTCTACGCCTTCGCCGAGGCCACCGTCCCGAAGCTCACGGTGATCACCCGCAAGGCCTACGGCGGGGCCTACTGCGTCATGGCGAGCAAGCACATCCGGGCGGACTACAACGTCGCCTATCCCACGGCGGAGATCGCGGTCATGGGCCCGGAGGGGGCGGTGAACATCCTCTTCAAGAAGGAGCTCGGGGCCGCCGCCGACCCGGAAGGCTACCGTCAGGAGAAAACCGCCGAGTTCCGCGAGAGCCAGGCCAACCCGTACACGGCCGCGCGCAAGGGCTTCGTGGACGAGGTGATCTTTCCCTCCCAGACGCGGCGAAAGCTGGTCCGCGCCCTCCGGCTCCTCCGGAACAAGCGCGAGTGGAGCCCCCCCAAGAAGCACGGGAACATCCCCCTATGACCCGCACACGGGTGCACCGCGCCGCGGCGGCAGCCTGCGCCCTGACGGTCCTCCTGCTCGCGCCGGGCTGCGCCCCCACGCCCCCGGAGGCGGTCGTCTCCGCCCCGCCGCCGCCGCTCCCCGCGGCGCCGGCCGCCGACGAGGCGCTCTTCGCGCGGATCCAGGCGCTGAACGCCCGCGCCGAGGACCCCGAGCTTTCCGAGGCCGACGCGGCGCGCCTTTCCGCCGAGATGGCCTCGGCCCTCGACGAGTTCCTGGGGGCGCCGCCCGAGGCGCGCGCCTCCCTGCGGCTGCAGGGCGCGGTGGAGCGGATGAGCGACCTCGCCTTCCAGCTCGAACTGGACGCCAACGCCGCCCCGGAGGCCCCAACCGCGGAGGCCGAGACCCCCCGCGACGTCCTTTTGGGCATCACCACCTTCCTCCCCCAGAGCGACCTCCAGAAGACGCTGGAGTCGGTGCGCCAAGCCCAGGCCTCGGTGGCCGTGGGGATCCCCATCCCCGTGGACAACCCCGCGGTCCTCACCTACGTGAACCTCTACCAGACCAAGTACCGCAACTGGTTCGCCGCCACCCTGGAGCGCGGGGCGCCCTACGTCCCCGCCTTCCGGCGCATCTTCAGGGACGAGGGGGTTCCCCAAGACCTGGTCTACCTCGCCATCGTGGAGTCGGGCTTCAAGCCCGGCGCGGTCTCCCGGGCCCGGGCGGTGGGCATGTGGCAGTTCATCGCCGGCACCGCGCGGCGGTGCGGGCTCACGGTGGACTTCTGGGAGGACCAGCGGCTGGACCCCGAGGCCAGCGCGCGGGCCTCGGCCCGCTACTTGAAGGAGCTCTACGACCTTTTCGGGGACTGGCAGCTCGCGCTGGCGGCCTACAACTGCGGCGAGTTCAAGATCCAGAGAACCCTGAAGCGGACCCAGAAGGAGACTTTCTGGGACCTGAAGACCACCCGCTACCTCCGCCGGGAGACGCGCGAGTACGTCCCCGCCATCCTGGCCGCCATCCTCATCGCCAGCAACCCGGAGGCCTACGGGCTGGCGCCTCCGGCGGCGCCCCCCCCCGAGCCCGCCGCCGCCGTCCCCCTCGACCAGCCCGCGGACTTGCGGCTCCTGGCGCGCTGCGCGGACCTCCCGGTGGAGGCGCTTCAGGCGATCAACCCGTCGCTCCGGCGCCTCATCACGCCGCCGCGGCCCTTCAGCCTGAGAGTCCCCGCCGACCGGCTGGAGTCCTTCCAGGCGAAGCTCGCGGCGGTGCCCGCGGAGGAGAAGGTGGCGGTGGCCCTCCACAAGGTGGCCCCGGGCGAGAGCCTCCGCTCCGTAGCGGCCCGGTACCAGGTGCCCCCGAATCTGGTGCGGGCGGTGAATCGCCTCCCCTCCGGCCGGGTGCGCCCGGGGCAAGAGCTGGTCATCCCCATCGGCCCCGCCGCCTCCGACCCGTCGCTCTACGCCGAGGACCGGACGGGCGGGCGCAGGCCGCAGAAGATCTACAAGGTGCGCAAGGGGGACACCCTGGCCTCCATCGCCGCGCGCACGGGGCTCCCCGTGGATACCCTCCGGGAGACCAACAACCTCCAGGGCGACGCCCTGCGCCCCGGCCAGCGGCTGGTGCTCGCGTCGGGGGGCGGCCACCCCCCTTCGCGGCGGCATTCGGCCCCCGCCGGGGCCAAGGTCCACCACGTCCAGCAGGGCGACACGCTCTACCAGCTCGCCCAGCGGTACGGCACGTCGGTGGACCGGATCTGCCGGTTGAACCGCATCTCCCCGGGCAAGACCCTCCATCTGGGCGACAGCCTCCTCATCCCGGAATGATCCGGGAGTCCTGCGTCCAACTTCCACGATGGAAAGGATTGTACCTTCAGGTAGTCTAAGTGGCTTTCCACGGGAAGGAAGCTCTCTCCTGGACGGGGAGGGCCGTTTCCTCCTCACTTGCACGACGGCCCAAGCCCGATCATGCGAGTCCCGCCCTTCGGGGCCCCGCTTTTTCGTTGACAGGACGGGGGCGGAATCAGCATAGTAATGGTGTTGGAGGTGCCTCGGTGGGCGAAGCTTCGGTCCTGCGCTACGACGACGTGCCGCTCGACGACTTCATGGTGTCGCTGGCCCAGCACGAGCAGGACGTCCGCGTGGGGTTCCTCCCGAAGGCTGCCCACCTGAAGGAGGCGCGCTTTTCGGTTCGCCGGCCGGCGGACCTCCGCCCCGTCGAGATCTACCTCCTCCAGGAGACCGAGGCCCTCAGCCAGACCACAGAGACCTTCCTCATCGTGGCGGGCGGGGGGGAGGCGTCGCGGGAGATCCGGGAGCTGGCGCTGGCCCTGAGGGACTTCCTCGCGGCCCGGGGAGAGCCGGGGCTCCTGCGGATTGACCCCCGCTACGGCCTGGTCTGCGGGAGCGCCCTCGAACCCGTGGACCCCTCTATCCGGTGGGACCGCCCCGGGGCGTACGCCGCCCTCTACCTGACCCAGGACCCGGCCTCGCCCTCCCTGGCGGTCCTCGAGTATGTCCCCTCGGAGATGCAGAAGCGGTTCTCCGACCTCTTCGCCAAGTACAACGGTGTTCCGCCCAAGAAGCCCTCCCTGTTCGGCGGCGCCTGGACCCGGCTTACCAAGGCGCCCGCCGCGGCCGGCCCCGAGTCCGCCCGGAAGGTCACCTACAAGCTGCTCAAGCTCGTGGCCCAGTTTCTCGGGGCCCGGTCCCTCGCGCCGGCGACCATCTCCGTCATCTACCGGGGGCTCGAGCCGGCGGACGTGCCGAAGGTCCTGCTGGACTCCCGCCACAGCGTCACCTCCACCGGGCGGTACGACCGGTTCCTTGCCTCCCTCGGCGACCTCACATGAGACCCGCCGTCGCGGCGGCCGCGCTCACCGCGGCCCTGGCCGCGTCTCCCTGTGCCGCTATGGAGCTCGTGGTCTTCGCGGGCGATCGGACCCTCGCCGTCCTGCGCTACGAGGAGCGGGGCGACCAGGCGGTGATGGAGTTGCCGGGAGGCGGCCGCCTCGGCTGTCCCAAGAGCCGCGTGGTGGCTCACATCGAGGGTTACGTTCCGCCTCCGGACGACCCCGAGCCGTCGCGCGCGCTCCCCGCGGAAATGCCTTACCGCGAGTCCATCGCTCGGTACTGCCAGGAGTATGGGATGGACTGCAAGCTCGTGGCGGCGGTGGTTCGGGTGGAGTCCAACTTCAACCCCCGGGCGGTCTCGCCCAAGGGAGCCCAGGGGCTCATGCAGCTCATGCCCTCCGTCCAGCGCGACGAGGGGGTGCGCGATCCCTTCGATCCCGAGCAGAATCTGCGGGCCGGCATCCGCTACCTCAAGAAGATGCTCGAGGCGTGCCGGGGCGACCTGGGCCTCGCGCTGGCCGCCTACAACGCCGGGCTCACCCGGGTGAAGGCGGCGGAGACGGTGCCCCGCATCCGGGAGACCGAGGGGTACGTGGCCCGCATCCTCGCCCTGGTCGAAGAGATGTAGCGGTCCCTCCGGGTCCGCGGCCGCGCCTGCCGCCCCGAAAGACCTCCTCTCTCCCGCTCGACCTTCCCGTGCCAAAAAAATGAGGGCCTTTCGGCCCTCGAGGGTTGGAGGAAGGAAGTTGAGTTAAGGAGGTTACGCCAAGGGTTGCGCGGCGCCCGCGGCGGGGCCCCACGCCTCCTCGGAGGATTCGAGCGGGTGGAACGCCAGGGTGGACCGGACCAGCTTCGCCATCTGCGTGTGGAGGCCGTGGCCTCCCTTGTGGACGATCACGTGGGCCTTGAGCATGTAGCCGCAGAGGGAGAGGTCCCCCAGGACGTCCAGGATCTTGTGGCGCACGAACTCGTTCGCGAACCGCAGGTGGTCGTTGAGGACCTTGTTCTCGTCGAGGACCACCGCGTTGTCCTTGGAACCGCCCAGCGTGAGGCCCTTCACCCGCAGGGTCTCGATGTCGCGCATGAAGCCGAAGGTCCGCGCCGGGGCGATCTGGTCCTCGAAGGTGGCCGGGTTCACGGGAATCGTGAGGGTCTGCTGGCGGATGAGCGGGTGGTCGTAGTCCACCGTGTAGGTCACCCGCAGCTCCTCGGAGGGAAGCACCTTGATCCACTTGCCGCGGTCCTCCACCTGGAGGGGCCGGACGATGCGCAGGTAGCGCCGGGTGCGGCTCTGCGGCACGGTCCCGGCTTCGCGGACGAGGTAGACGAAGGAGGCGGCGGAGCCGTCCATGATGGGCACCTCGGAGGCGTCCAGCTCCACGACCGCGTTGTCCACGCCCATGCCGTAGAGCGAGCCCAGGAGGTGCTCCACGGTGCTCACCTGGAGGTCGCCCTCGCCCACCGTGGTGGCAAAGTCCACTCGCTTCACGAGGGCGGCGGAGGCGGGGAGCTCGGCGCCGCCCAGGTCCGACCGGCGGAAGACCACGCCCGTGTCGGCGGGGGCCGGGAGCAGGCGCAACACCACCTTCCGCCCGGAGTGAAGCCCCACGCCGGTGCACTCGATGGCGTTCTTGAGGGTTCTCTGGTAGTACAATCTCCCTCCCCGCGCCATCTGAGATGCAAATTATGTGCCGAAAGCCACTCCCCGGTTTTCCAAAGACATTGAGGAACGGGGCGTGGCGGGGGCGCCACACCGTCTGAGTCCTGCGGGACTCCGGGGACGGAAGCGGGTGGTGGTTAATCTTTTGGGAAGGTACACTGGTCTCACTCCACGGAGCGCGCGATGGCGCAGGAGCCGGACCCATGGGTGGAAGCTCTCAAGGCGCGGGAACCGGAGGCCGTCCGGAAGCTCTGGGACGAGTTCTCGGGGCCCGTCCGCCGCTATCTGCTCGGCATGCTGCGCCACCCCGCGGACGCCGAGGACCTGGCCCAGGAGACCCTCGTCCGGCTCCTTCAGCACGCGGGCGATTTTCGGGGAGGCGCCTCGCTCAAGACCTACCTCTTCCAGATCGCCCACAACCTGGCGTTGAACCACCTGGCGTCCGCGCCCGCGCGGCGGGAGAGCTACACGGGCGAGCTGCCCGAGTGGAAAGCCTCGCCGGAGCCCGGCGCCTTCGAGAGGGTCGCCGCGGGCCAGGAGGCCCGGAGGGTGCGGGCCGCGCTCGAGACGCTGCCCCCCCAGCAGCGCGCGGTGGTAATCCTGAGGGCCTGGGAGGAGCTCTCCTTCAAGGAGATCGCCCGGGCCCTGGGACTGGCGGAAGGAACCGCCAAAGCGCACTACTTCTTCGCCCTGCGCAACCTGCGCAGGCGCATGGAGGAGCCCGATGGACCATGAACGGGCCCTGACCTACGCGCTCTCTGGAGGCCCCGCGCCGGTGGAGGCCGCCGCCCACCTGGAGGCCTGCGCGGCCTGCCGGGCGGAACTCCCCCTCCTGCGGGAGGCCGAGGCGGCCCTGCGCCGGGCACGGCCCGCGGTCTCCGCTTCGGTCCCGGCGCTTCCACGGCGGGTTTCGCTCCTCTGGCCCGCCGCGGCGGCCGCGGCCCTGGCCGCCGGACTGTTCGCGGGGTGGCTCCTCGCCCGGGGCGGCGGACCGCCGCCCTCCGCGACGCTCGCGGCCCAGACGGTCGAGGCGCCGTGGACCCTCGCGCCGGACGACTCGACGGCAGCGCTCCTCCAAGTGGCCGAGCCTTTCGCGGAGAAGATCGCGACGGTCACGCCCGAGGACGCGGCCACGTACATGGAGGCGCAGACAGGAGGTTGGAATGGTTGAGAGCTTAGGGCCTATCCGTAAAATAAGGCATGGTCGCGACGGAGGCCAGCCGCGATGGATGGCCAGGAAGCGAGCGAAGGGCGATGTTGGAGACCATCGGATGAGCGAGCTGACGCAGCCAGGCGCGCGGATGGCCCCGGCCCGCCCTGGCCCGGAAGAGCCGCTTCGAAGGACGGCGCCGGTCCAGGCGTCCTTCACACGGCTGCTGGCCCTCGAAGCTCCAGGTGTTCGCTTCTCGGGCCGCATCCGTATGTTCGGACCCCTCCGGGCGCTCGCGGCGGGCGTCGCATGGCTTTGTTGGCCTCCCTCGAAAGGCGCTTCGCACAGCCTTACTTCGGTCGGCCGCCCGGGGGCCCGGACCGCCAAGGATCTCTGGCGCGACGCCAGCGCCCTGGGATGCCACGCAAGGCGCGGGGAGGAGACAGATGCAGGGGGCATCGGCGACGAGCCGCAACGCGGCGGGGCGCCCAGGCCGCGGCGTCCCTTCGGGTTGCCCCGGGGCCGGACGTCTTCCATGTCGGCCCTCGTCTGCGTGCCGTCCCGCACGCCTGCCTCGGGCCTTCTCGAATCCGCTCCGGCGCCGGGGGCAACGCGCCGGGAGCCCTTGGTGGCCCGGGCCCCTACCCTGCTCGCCCGGCGCAGAGCGCGCGGCCGCGCCCTATTTACGGATAGGCCCTTATCCGCGAAGAAGGTCTGGCTGGCCTGCCTGGCGTTCTCCCTCGCGCTCCCCCTCGTTTCAGCGGCCCAGGGGCCGATCCCGATGCCCCCGGACGGGCCGCCCCCACCCGGCGACGAGGCGGGCGGGGAGGCGGCCTCGCGGCGGGAGACGGTGCGGATTTACCTGGTCCACCGGATGCGCGAGAAGCTGCAGCTCTCGGAGGCTCAGACCCTCAAGGTCTTGGACGTCCTCCAGACCATGGACGACCTGAGGCCCGCCGCCCGTGAGGCCATGCAGCGCCAGGTGCTGCGCGCTCAGGCGCTCCTCGCCGATCCCGCCACCCCCGATTCGTCCTTCAAGGAACTGGTCGCCTCGGTGAAGAAAGAGCAGGCCGACTGGGAGAGGAAGATGCAGGACCAGGAGGAGAAGCTCCTGGCCATCATGACCCCACGCCAGCAGGCCCAGTGGATGCTGCTCCGCCGGGAGCTGATGGCGCGGCTCAAGAACCCCGACGGCCCCGGGCCGGGGCCGGGCGGCGAGCCTGGGCAAGACCGCCCGCTCCGCCGACGCCTAGAGCGCTGAGCCATGGCCTGGGGGGAGTGGCGCGAGCGGCTCGCATCGCTGTTCCGCCGCGCCGCGCGGCGGGGGGGAGCGCTGGGACGCGAAGGGGAGCGCGCCGCTGAGCGTCACCTGGAGGGGCTCGGCTACCACATCCTGGAGCGCAACTACCGCGTGCGGGGCGGGGAGGCCGACCTCGTGGCCGCGAAGGACGGCCTCGTGGTGGTCATCGAGGTGAAGGCGCGGAACTCCCGCGCCTTCGGCGCGCCGGCCGACGCGGTCACGCCCCGCAAGGCCCGCCGGGTGCTGCGCGCGGGGCGGATCTTCTGCAGGGCCCGCGGGCTCTCGGTTTCCAAGCTGCGGGCCGACGTGGTCGCCGTGGAAAGAGAGGGCGCCGGGTTCACCCTCCGCCACTACCCGAACGCCCTCTCGGACCCCGCGCCCCGCCGGCGGCGCTGAGGGCGGCATCCTTGCGCCGCGCCGCCGGTTGACTTACCCTGTCTCCCATGGAAACCCAGCCGGAAAAGATCGGCCGCTACGCCATCGAGTCCACCGTGGGCCACGGGGCGATGGGGGTCGTCTACAAGGCCAAGGACCCGCTCATCGGCCGCACCGTGGCCATCAAGACGGTGACCCTCTCGGGGCTCCTCTCCCAAGAGCAGCTCGAGGAGTTCAAGGTCCGGTTCTTCCGGGAGGCCCAGGCCGCGGGCGTTCTGCACCATCCCAACATCGTCACCATCCACGACGTGGGCGAGCAGGACGGCATGCCGTTCATGGCCATGGAGTTCGTGGACGGGGTCAGCCTTTCCAGGCGCATCAAGGAGGAGGGGCGCATCCCCGCCCAGGAGGCGGTCCTTCTGGTGCGGCAGGTGGCCCTCGGGCTCGCCTTCGCCCATGAGCGCGGCATCGTCCACCGGGACATCAAGCCCGACAACATCCTTCTGGACTCCGCTACCGGTCGCGCCGTGATCGCGGACTTCGGCGTGGCCCACGTGACCAGCAGCGAACTGACCCGGACGGGCGAGGTGCTGGGCACGCCCTACTTCATGAGCCCGGAGCAGGTCCTGGGCAACCCTTTGGACGGCCGCTCGGACCTCTTCTCCCTGGGCGTGGTCCTCTACCTCATGTTGACGGGCAAGAGGCCCTTCCGCGGCGACACGGTCTCCAGCGTCTGCTACCACATCGTCCACGGCCAGGCGGAGCCGCTGCCGCCCGACCCCGGCATCCCTCCAGGGCTCGCCGCGGTCCTGGATCGGGCCCTCGCCAAGTCCGCCGACGACCGCTACCCCGACGGGTACGCCTTCGTGGAGGCCCTCGACGCGGCTCTCGTCGAGACCTGTGACAACGGGGCCCAGCAGACCGCGGCGGCCGACATGACGACGGACCTCTCGGCTTATCCGGCGGACCTGTCCGCCGGGACGGGCGCCGCGACCCTCGTCCAGCCGGACCCGGCGACCCAGGCGGGATACGCCTCCACCCTCGTCCAGCCGGTCCAGGAGGGCCCGTCGAGCAGCCGGGGGCTCCTCGTGGCCGCGCTCGTCATCCTGGGCCTCACCGCGGTGGTGGCCGCCTTCATCCTCGGCGTCGTTCTGGCCGCGGGGGGCGGGAAAAAGGGCGGCAAGCCGGCGCCCGGCGGAAAAGGCGCCGTGCCGGGAACCAGCGCGGGAACCTCCGCCCCGAACCGCGACATCGTCCTGGCCGAAAAGGGGGCGGACCCGAAGGAGGAGGCGCGCCGGCAGGCGGAGCGGCTCCAGGCGGAAATGGAGGGCTCCAAGGCGGGAGCCGCCGCGAAGCAGCAGCCCGCGGCCGCCGTGGCCCCGGTTCCCCAAACCTGTCCTGTCACGGTGATCTTCGAGACTCGTTTCCCCGAGGGACGGTTCGTCCTCGAGCTCGACGGCCGGCCCGTGGTCGAGATTCCCTACGCCGCCCGGCGGGCGGCGGACGGGCGCGGCGGATTCCGCGGCGCGAGGACGGTGGAGCTTCCCGTAGGGAGCCACGTGGCCCGGGCGCGAGTCACCGTGTCCGGGCCGAACGGCGCCGTGACCCTCGAGAACTCCCGGCCGCTGGACCTCACCGCGGGCCGGCCCGTCATCCTCGGGGTGGAGGCCCGCCGCTTCCCGCCGCCCCAGATCGTGATCCGCGCCTCGCAGGGCTGATACCCATTTGACATCCGTCCTGGAGGAATCGCCTTCCGAAGCTCTGCTTCGGAAGGCGGCGTTCCGCGCGGATTGGGGTAGATACGAGGAAACCGAGCGGGGCGGGGCCGAGTCGTACTGGGATGTACGTCGAGTGCCCCGCACCGCGAAGGTTGACGAAGTAGATGCCCCGAGACTCGCGGCGCACTCAATAAGGTGGGGAGAGGCGCAAGAGCAGGAAGGCCGGGCCTCGCGAGGCCGGCTCGGAGAAAGATTCCCCAGCGGCAAGTCCGAAGTCCATCCTTCGACGGGATGGCCGCGAGGCCTCGCAGGCGGTTGAGAAACCCCTTGTGGGCCGCGCGCGAGAGGCTTGGGGGCCGGATGCAAGGCGCGGCGAGGAAGGCGATGCGTGCCGGAACGGTGCATCGGCGACGAGCCGCAACGCCGCAGACGGCCCCCAATCCCTGGCGCCCGAAGGGTTGCCGCGGCGCGGCCGCATCTGCCGTGTTGGCGCTCCTAGACGATGCGCAACGACATCGCCGGCGTCGCGCCGCCTCGCATCTGCAGCCGCGGCGCAGGCAACGCGGCCGGCAAGGGATTTTCAACAGCCTGCTAGAAGGTGCGAAGCACCCTCCAGCCGAATGTTCTACGAATGACGACAATTTGGTATGACACCCGGCGCCGCCCCCGCACTACAGTCCCGTGCCGTACAGGGTGGTCTCGCCCCCGCCCAGGTGGGCGAGGAGGTGGCCCGCCAGGTATAGGCTTCCTCCGGCCACGACGCTTCCGTCCGGACCCGCGAAGCGGCGCGCCGCCTCGAGGGCCCGCGCGGGGGAGGGCTCCAGGACCGCGTCTTCGCGTCTTGAAGCCTCGCGTACCCGCTCCGGCGAAGCGCACCGTTTCATGGGTAGCGCGGTGAGCCAGACCCGGTCGAAGGTCCCGAAGAGCGCCTCGGCCATGGCGCGGTGGGGCTTGTCCGCCATGGACGCGAAGACGAGCGCCCGGGGACGCGGCAAGGACGCGGCGAAGCGCGCCAGGGCCTCGCACCCGTCGGGGTTGTGCGCGCCGTCCAGCCAAGTGGCGGGCGAGTCCAGGACGCGCTGGAGGCGCCCAGGCCAACGGGCCGCGGCCACCGCCTCCCGCAGCGCGGAGTCGGGAATCCTCCACCCCAGGCTCCTCAAGGCCAGCGCCGCCCGCACCGCGAGGGCCGCGTTGCCGAACTGGTGTTCCCCCGGCAGCCCCGGCGGCGGCAGCGCGACGACCCCGCCGGGACCCGCGAGCCGCCAGCCTGCGGCCTCCCTCTCGATCCGCCAGGAGCCGGGCTCTCGCAGGTGCGCCCCGAGCCGCTCCGCTTCCGCCCGGAGGGTCTCCAGGCCGCGGCCCTCCCGGGCGCCGGTGACCGCGGCCACGCCGGGGCGGAAGATTCCCGCCTTCTCCCGGGCGATGGACTCCACCGTCTCCCCCAAGAACTCCTGGTGGTCGAGCCCCAGGGAGGTGACGACGCAGAGGAGGGGGGCCACGACGTTGGTGCAGTCCAGCCGGCCGCCGAGCCCGACCTCGAGAACGGCGAGATCCACCTCGGCCGCGGCGAACCGCCGGAAGGCCACCAGGGTGAGGGCTTCGAAGAAGGTGGGCGGCCCCTCCACCTCCCCCGCCGCGGCGGCCTCCTCGGAGGCGCGCCGGACCGCCGTCAGATCCGCCGCGAACTCCTCCCGGGGAACGAGCGCCCCGGCGACCCGGACCCGCTCCCGGACGTCCACGAGGTGCGGGGAGGAGTAGAAGCCCGTGCGCACGCCCGCCGCCCGCAAGGCCGCTTCGAGGACGGCGCAGGTGGAGCCCTTTCCGTTGGTGCCCGCCACGAGGACCGACGGAAA
>JAKAIJ010000061.1 GCA_021814355.1 Acidobacteriota bacterium | reverse complement strand
GCGGGTGACCAGGTACTTGAGCTGGTGGCCGCCCCGGGGGTGGGTGATCTCCACGATGACCACCGCGCTCTCGGCCAGGGCGGGGATGGAGAAGCCGGCCACGCAGAGGCCGTGGGCGTTGGTGGTCCCCGCGAAGAGGGCCTTGGTGATGCCGTCCGTGGTGGCGATCTTCACCGTCACCTCGGCCCCCATGACGGGCGACTGGGAAATCTCGGTGGCAGCCTTGATCTGGACGCGCCCCGGGGCCCCGGCGGCCATTTCGCTCTGGTCCAGGACCGAGACCGTCATCCGCTCGCCCTCGCTCTCGCTGGTGAGGTACTCGAGGATGACCTCGTCCAGGCTCTTGCCCGTGACAATGCCCTCGCCGAAGGGCCTGGCCTCCTCCTTGGCGTACTTGCCCAGCTTGATGTCCACGACGATCTTGCGGTGCTGCTGCTCCAGGAGGGCCGCCACCTTGCTCTCCTGGTACCCCTCCTCGAGGACCTGGGCGTAGGAGGTCTTGTGGGAGGCGAGAATCTCCCCCCCCGCGTAGATGAGGGTTTCGATCACCGGATTGCCCTTCCCCCGGTCCTCGGTCTGGACGTGGTAGACCTTGCCCTTGTAGTTGACGTCCTGGTTGAAGCCCGTGATCATGCGATTCCCGGGGGCCTCCTCTCGGTCAGCATACGCAATCGGCGGCCCGCGGGCAAGTGGGAGACTCAGCCCGCCGGGGCGAGACGGGCCGTGAAGTGGCGCAGGAACGGCGATCCGGCGGTGAGGGTGTAGCCCCGCTCGGAGCCGGCGCCGGCCACCGCCCGCCCCGCCACGTCCGCCACGTAGGCGAGGTGGCTCTCGGTGTACACCCGTCTCGGGACCGCAAGGCGGACCAGCTCCATCGCGGAGGGGACAAACCGCCCGTCCGCCGCGGTCTTGCCGAACATGAGCGAGCCGATCTCCACCCCGCGGACCCCGCCCTCCCGGTAGAGGGCCACCGCGAGGGCCTGGGCGGGGAACCGCTCCGCCGGGATGTGGGGGAAGGCCGCCCGGGCGTCGAGGTAGACCGCGTGCCCGCCCACGGGCTCGAGGATGGAGACGCCGCGCGTCTTGAGGGCTTCGCCGAAGGCCGCCACTTGCCCCACCCGGCCCCGGAGGTAGGACTCCTCCTGGACCTCCTCGAAGCCCTGCGCCAGCGCCTCCAGGTCCCGGCCCGCGAGGCCGCCGTAGGTCGGAAACCCCTCCCTCAGGATGAGCGCGTGCTTGAGCCGGTCCGCCAGCACCGCGTCCCGGAGCGCCAGGAATCCCCCGATGTTGCCGAGGCCGTCCTTCTTGGCGCTCATGGTCGCCCCGTCGGCGCAGGCAAACATGGCCCTCACGATCTCCCGGATGGGCCGCCCCTCCCATCCCGGCTCCCGCTGCTGGATGAACCAGGCGTTCTCGGCGAACCGGCAGGCGTCCAGGAAGAAGGGGACGCCGTGGCGGCGGCAGAGCTCCGAGGCGCCCCGGAGGTTGGCGAGGGAGACGGGCTGGCCGCCGCCCGTGTTGTTGGTGACGGTGCACATCACCACCGGCACCCTCTCCCGGCCCAGGCGGCGCAGGGTCTCCTCGAGCCGGCCCAGGTCCATGTCGCCCTTGAACGGGTGGAGGGCGTGGGGGTCGCGGCCCTCGGGGATCACCAGGTCGAGGGCCTCGGCGCCGAAGAACTCGATGTTGGCGCGGGTGGTGTCGAAGTGGTTGTTGGAGGGGATGGTGAGGCCGGGCCTGGCGATCTCGCCGAAGAGGACGTTCTCGGCGGCCCGGCCCTGGTGGGCGGGCAGGACGTGCTCCATCCCCGTGAAGCCGCGCACCGCCTCGTAGAACCGGAACCAGGAGCGCGCCTGGGCGTAGGACTCGTCCCCCCGCATGAGCGCGGCCCACTGGCGGTCGCTCATGGCCCCCGTGCCCGAGTCCGTCAGCAGGTCTACGAAGACCGCTTCGGCGGGAATGAGGAAGAGGTTATACCCGGCTTCGGCGAGGAGCCTTTCCCGCTCGGCCCGCTCGGGCAGGCGGATGGCCTCCACCATCTTGATCCGGTAGGGTTCCGGCAGCCACGCCATGTCGCGCTCCCCCCTGCTCCGCGTCCGCCGCGCGGCGCCTCCCGCCCCCGTTGCCGCCGAGGATGCGCCTCAGGTAGGCGCCCGTGTGGGACTCGGGGACAGAAGCCACCTCCTCGGGCGTCCCGGCGGCGATGACGCGCCCGCCCCCGTCACCCCCCTCGGGGCCGAGGTCGAGGATCGCATCGGCACACTTTATCACGTCCAAGTTGTGCTCGATGACCACCACCGTGTTGCCCTGGTCCACCAGCCGCTGCAGCACCTGGAGCAGGTGCCTCACGTCCTCGAAGTGGAGCCCCGTGGTGGGTTCGTCCAGAACGTAGAGGGTGCTCCCGGTGGCCCGCCGGCTCAGCTCCCGGGCCAGCTTGATGCGCTGGGCCTCGCCGCCCGAGAGGGTGGTGGCCCGCTGGCCCAGGTGGAGGTAGCCGAGCCCCACGTCCTCCAGGGTCTGGAGCTTGCGCGCCACGAGCGGCACGGCGTCGAAGAACTCCCGGGCCTCGCCCACGGTCATCTCCAGGACCTCCGCCACGGTGCGCCCCTTGAAGCGCACCTCGAGGGTCTCCCGGTTGTAGCGCTTGCCCTTGCAGGTGTCGCACGTGACGTAGACGTCGGGCAGGAAGTGCATCTCGATCTGCAGGACGCCGTCGCCCTGGCACGCCTCGCACCGGCCGCCCTTCACGTTGAAGGAGAACCGGCCCGGTTTGTAGCCCCGGGCGCGGGCGTCGGGCACCTGGGCGAAGAGATCCCGGATGGGCCCGAAGAGCCCCGTGTAGGTGGCGGGGTTGCTGCGCGGCGTGCGCCCGATGGGCGACTGGTCAATCTCGATGACCTTGTCCAGGAGCTGCCACCCCTCGAGGGCCCGGTGGTCGCCCGGGCGCTCGATGCCGTGGTAGATCTTCTGGACGAGCCCCTTGTAGAGGATGTCGTGGACGAGGGTGGACTTCCCAGAGCCCGAGACGCCCGTCACCACGACGAGGACGCCGAGGGGAAACGCCACGTCGAGGTCCTTGAGGTTGTGCTCCCGCGCGCCGCGGACCGTGAGGGCCCCCGAGGGCGTCCGTCGCCGCCCGGGCACGGGGATCGCCTTGCGCCCCGAGAGGTAGGCGCCGGTCACGGAGCGCGCCGCGCCGCAGAGGTCGGCCACCGAGCCCTGGGCTACCACCTCGCCGCCGTGGACGCCCGCGCCGGGCCCCAGGTCCACGACGTGGTCCGCGCTTCGAATGGTCTCCTCGTCGTGCTCCACCACCACCACCGTGTTGCCCAGGTCCCGCATGGACTCGAGGGTGTCCAGAAGCCGCCGGTTGTCGCGCTGGTGCAGGCCGATGGAGGGCTCGTCCAGGACGTAGAGGACGCCCGTGAGCTGGCTGCCCACCTGGGTGGCCAGCCGGATGCGCTGGCCCTCCCCGCCCGAGAGGGTGGTGGCCGCGCGGGAGAGGGTGAGGTAGCCCAGGCCCACGTTCTGGAGAAAGGAGAGTCGGTTCTGGATCTCCTTCAGGACCATCCGGGCGATCTCACGCTCCTGTGGGGAGAGGTCGAGGGCGCGGACCGTGGCCAGGGCGCCCGTCACCGGCATGTCGGTGAACTCGGCGATGGAGAGGCCCGAGACTTTCACCGAGAGCGCCTCCCGCTTGAGCCGCCGCCCCTCGCAGGCCGGGCAGGGGGCGTTGGACATGTAGCCCTCGATCTCCTCCCGTACGGCGTCGGACTTGGTCTCCTTATAGCGGCGCAGGAGGTTGGGGATGACCCCCTCGAAGGCGTGCTGGAACTGGTAGCGGTTCTGGTCCCGCTGGATGTCGTAGGCCAGCTTCACCCCGCCGGTGCCGTAGAGCACCGCCCGTTTGGCCTCCTCGGAGAGCTGGTAGAAGGGGGTTTTCACCGAGAACCCCCCATGTTTGGCCACCCCCTCCAAGAGGTCCCGGTACCAGCCGCCCCCCTCGGTGGGCCAGGGGGCCAGCGCGCCCTGCCCGATGGAGAGGCTGGGGTTGGGGACGATCTTGGCCGGGTCGAGCTCCATCTTCACGCCCAGGCCCGAGCAGTCCGGGCAGGCCCCGTGGGGAGAGTTGAAGGAGAAGAGGCGGGGCTCCATCTCCGGCAGCGCCACGCCGCAGGAGGGACAAGAGAGGCGTTCCGAGAAGAGCCGCTCGGAGCCGTCCGAGAGGCGGTGGACGACCAGCAGCCCCTCGCTCTTTTTCAGCGCCAGCTCTACCGACTCCGTGAGCCGCCCCTGGACGCCGGGCCGGACCACCAGCCGGTCCACCACCACCTCGATGGTGTGAGCCTTGTAGCGGGCCAGCTCCTGCTCCTGGGAGAGCTCCACCACTTTGCCGTCCACGCGGGCGCGGACGAAGCCCTCGCGCAGCAGCTCCTGCAGGAGCTTGCGGTACTCGCCCTTGCGGCCCCGCACGATGGGCGCCAGGACGAGAACGCGGTCGCCCTCCGGCAGCAGGAGCACCTGGTCCACCATCTGCTGGACCGTCTGGCTCTCGATGGGCCTGCCGCACTTGGGGCAGAAGGGCCGGCCCACGCGGGCGTAGAGGACGCGCAGGTAGTCGTAGATCTCGGTCACCGTGCCCACGGTGGAGCGCGGGTTGTGGGAGGTGGACTTCTGTTCGATGGAGATGGCCGGCGAGAGCCCCTCGATGGACTCCACGTCGGGCTTCTCCATCAGATCGAGGAACTGGCGCGCGTAGGCCGAGAGAGACTCCACGTAACGCCGCTGGCCCTCGGCGTAGAGCGTGTCGAAGGCCAGGGACGATTTGCCCGACCCAGAGAGGCCGGTGATGACCACCAGCCGGTTCTTGGGGAGGGAGAGGTTCAGATTCTTGAGGTTGTGCTCCCGGGCGCCCCGGATGCGGATCTCGTCCACGCCACCTCCGAATCTTCCATGATACCAGAGAGTTACCTTCTTGGAAAGCCCCCCGCCAAGACCCCCGGGGGAAGGCCCGGCGCGGCTGGATGCGCTTCCGGACAAACGAAAAGGGGGCCTTTCGGCCCCCCCTTTTTCTTCCACATCCCGTAGAGGATCAGAGCTTGGCCACGGTGATGGAGCCGTTCACGGCCTCCACGCTGATGGGGTTCCCGCCGCCGTTCACGTCCCCGCCCTTGCTGTGCTTGCCGCCCTCCAGGCCGGGGAACTCGGAGTCAATGCTGCCGTTCACGTTCTCCGCGTCCAGCCGGAACGACGCGCCCGCCGGGAACTTCAGGATCACGGCCCCGTTCACCGTCTCCACCGTCGCCGCCTCGGGCCTCGCCGCCCGGACGATTCCCTCGATGGCGCCGTTGGTGGTCTCCACCGAGCGCAGGCTCTCCACGTCGAAGTGGACCTTCCCGTTCACCGTGGTGGCGGAAAGTAGGGCGGCTCCCGACACGTCAATCCGGCCGTTTACCGTCTCGGCGGTCACGTCCGAGCCGGGGGCCTCCACCGTGACGGCGCCGTTTACCGACTGCAGGCCCATCTTGACTCCCCGGGGGGCCATGACCGCGAAGGAGATCTCGCGGCTCGTCCCGCCGCCCAGCCAGCCGAAGGTCCAGAAGGACTCCTCGGGGTACTTGGCGGCCACCGCCACCGACTTGCCGTCGGCCTTGAAGGTGAGCTGGAGCTTGGCCAGTGCCTCCCGGGCCTTCTCCTCGGTGGCGGCCTTCACCGTTTTTACGGCGACGATCTTCAGCTCCTCCTTGTCCCAGGACTGGACCGTGATGGCGCCGTTCACGTTGTCAATCGTGAAGGAGCCCTTCGCCCCGAGGGGGAAGCTCTTCTCCACCGTCTCCGTCACCGTCGCGGCCCGGGCCGGCACCGCCACCGCGGCCAGCACCAGGAGGGCGGCCAGGAGAGCTGGGGCTGTCAGGGTGCGTTTCATGGTCCACCTCCTTAGGTACGCCCATGGATACGGCGTCCCGGGCCAGGAGGTTTCAGTGGGGGATGGGAAAGGCGCCGGGTGCGTGGGTGCCGGGGTAACCGAACCCGCGTTATTGTTGTTCCCGCGCACGCACTCTCTACGCACTACGCACGTATGTTCCCTGTACACGCCCGGGCCCCTCCGCTACACTGGCCGCCCTGGGGAGGGTCCCGTGCCGAGGCTTCTGGTCATCGGCGGAATGGCGGCGGGGATGAGCGCCGCCAGCAAACTGAGGCGCCTGCGCCCCGAGTGGGAGGCCACCGTCCTGGAGGCGGGTCCCGACCGCTCCTACGGCGCCTGCGGCCTTCCCTACCTCGCGGGCGGCGAGGTTCGCGACGCCTCCGACCTCTATGCCCTCGGCGAGGACGAGATCGCCGCCCGGGGCATCGAGGTGCGCCTGCGCCAGCGCGTCACCGCCCTCCAGGAGGGGCGCAAGCGGGTGGAGGTGGAGGAGTTGGGCTCCGGCCGTAGACGCCCGGAGGCCTACGACGCCTTGCTCGTGGCCACCGGGGCCCGGGCCGCCCTTCCCAGCCTGAGGGGACTCTCGGGGGAGAACCTGTTCACCCTCCACGACCTGGGCGACGGGCGTCGGCTGCAGAAGTTCCTGGAGGTCGAGCACCCCCGGTCGGCCCTCGTCTGGGGCTCGGGGTACATCGGCCTCGAGGCCGTGGAGAACCTGGCCCGGCGAGGCCTCTCCGTCACCCTCATCAACCGGTCCGTCCGGGTTCTGCGGGACCTCTGCCCCCACCTCCGCGAGAAGGTGGTCCTGGAGCTCGAGGCGCGCGGCGTCCGCCTCCTGCTCGAGACCGACGTCGGGGAGGTCCTCTCCTCCGGAAACCGGATCGCCAGCCTGGAGACCGACCGGGGCTCGCTCGCGGCGGACCTCTTCCTGGTGGCCACGGGGGTCCGCCCCGACACGGACTTCCTGAGGGGCTCGCCCCTCCCCATGGCCGCCAACGGCGCGCTGGCGGTGGACGAGACCTGCGCCACCGGGATCCACGGCGTCTGGGCCGCCGGCGACTGCTGTGAGGTGACCCACCTCGTCTCCGGCCGCCCCACCTACATTCCCCTGGGGACGACGGCCAATAAGATGGGCCGGGTGGCGGGCGCGAACATCGCCGGAGAGCGCGAGCGGTTCCCCGGCGTCGTAGGAACGGCCGTCACGCGCGTCTTCAGCCTCGAGGCGGGGGTGACGGGGCTCTCGGCCCCGGCGGCCGAGGCGGCGGGGTTCTCCGTCGAGACCGCCACCGTGGACGGGTGGAGCCGCGCCGGCTACTACCCCGGCGGCGGCCCCGTGGCCATCTCCCTCGTGTCGGACCGGCGGGGCCGACTCCTCGGCGGCCACGTGGTGGGCGCGGAGGGCACCAAGGGCCGGGTGGACACCCTCGCTGCGGCCCTCACCGCGGGCCTGCGCGTCGAGGACCTCGTCCACATGGACCTGGCCTACGCCCCGCCCTTCGCCCCCGTCTGGGACCCGCTCCTCGTCGCCGCAAGCGCCCTGCGAAACAAGCTCCGGGGGAGGTAGCGCGGGACCGGGCCGATGGCGGGGCGAACCGGCGAAAGCGGACGACGGGAGGTTCGCCGCTGTGTGCCAGCCCCCATGCGGGCCTTTCTAACGGCGCATGCACAAATCCGCGAAGCCGGCGAGCATGAGCCCCACGGAGAGGTAGCCGTTGAGGGTGAAGAAGGCGGCGTTGATCCGGGACAGATCTTCGGGCCGGATGATTAGGTGCTCCGCGGCCAGGAGCGCCGCCGAGAGGCCCACGCCCAGCCAGAAGAGCCACCCGGCGCCGAAGCTCCGCGCCGCCCCTGCGTAGCAGGCCACTGTCAGTAGGTGGAGCAGCCCCGAGGCCCGGAGCGTTTGCACTACGCCGAACCGCGCGGGGAAGGAGCGCAGTCCCTCGGCTTGGTCGAAGGCCGCGTCCTGCAGGCTGTAGAGCAGGTCAAACCCCGCCACCCAGAAGGTGACGGCGCCGCAGAGCCACCAGGCGGGCGGCGCGAAGGTCCCCGTCACCGCGATCCAGGCCCCGAGCGGCGCGATGCCGTCGGTGAACCCCAGCACCAGGTGGCAGAGCCAGGTGAAGCGCTTGGTAAGGGAGTAGCCGAAAAGGAACGCCAGCGCCGCGGGCGAGAGCGCCAGGCAGAGGGGGTTCAGCAGGGCCGCCGCCAGCAGGAGGAGGGCCACCGACGCGAGGAGGAAGGCCCAGGCGAAGGAAAGCGAGACCTCTCCCGTGGAGAGCGGCCATCGCATCGTGCGGGGGTTCTTCCGGTCGAATTTCAGGTCCGCGATGCGGTTGAAGGTCATGGCCGCGGAGCGGGCCCCCACCATGGCCAGAAGGACCAGGCCCGAGACGCGCCAGCCTGGCCAGCCCCCCGCCGCCCACGCCATGGAGAGCAGCGCGAAGGGCAGGGCGAAGACCGTGTGGGAGAACTTGATCATCCCCAGCACGGCCGCCAGCTTCGCCCAGCCTCCTCCCATGGTCTTTCTCACCACAGAGCACACAGGGGGCACAGAGGAACGTAGGGACAAAACATCCGTAATCCTGTTTCTCCGGGCTCTGTGTCTTCTGTGGTCAAACGATTCACTTCCATCGCTTGGAGAGAGCGGTCTCGAGGCCCAGGTGGTCCATGAGCCGCATGAGGAAGTGGTCCTCGATCTCCTCCAGCGTGACGGGGCCCTGGTAGTAGGCCGGGATAAAGGGGGCCACCAGCGCCCCGGCCTCCCGCAGCGCGGCCAAGTTGCGCAGGAAGAGGAGAGACATGGGCGTCTCGCGGGGAACCACGAGGAGCGGCCGCCCCTCCTTGAGCGCCACCTCCGCGCACCGGTGCGAGAGGTCGCGGCCGGCCCCGGAGGCGATGGCCCCCACGGTGCTCGTGCTGGCGGGGATGATCACCGTGCCGTGGACGGGGAAGGAGCCCGAGGCGACGGGGGCGTCGAGCTCCTTTTCCCCGTAGACCCTCAGCCGCCCGCCGCCGCCGAGCTCATCGAGAAAGGACTCCAGGGAGCGGCCCTCCTCGCGCTTCAGGACGAGGCGGAACGAGGAGGAGCCCGTGAAATGGACCTCGCCAACGCCGCGGTGGCGCAGGAGGTGGCCCAGGAACCGTCCGGTCAGGCGTGCGCCGCTCGCGCCCGAGGCGCAGACCACGATGCGCTTCCGGGGGGGCCGGTCAGCCATAGCTGGGGTAGTGGTCCTGGAGGAAGTCGAAGAGCCGGAGCCGCTCTCGGGGATCGGAGTCCAGGAAGAAGAAGGCGGCCTCGTAGGGGGGCGCCTCGTTGGACCTAAGGCAGACCGCGTCCGTTGTGAAGGGAGCGTCGTCTGGTGTGGCGAGTTGGAAGTTCGACGATGAAAGGGACTCGCCACACCGCGGGTGGGGGTCCGGGGGAGGCGTCGCCACGCCTTCCCCGGTAGGGCCCGCGGGGAGGGCAGACGGCTTGCGCGGCCCCCAGGCCGCACGAAGCAAGCCGCATGGCCTTCCCCGCGAAGTGTCCCGAGGCGATCCAAGATGCAACGAACTTTCGACTCGGGACACTAGGTGGAGGCGGAGCGCGACGCGCGTGCAGGGCTGGAGGGGGGCTTCGGTGCGGGCCAGAAGCCCGTGGGTGCTGACGTTGAGGGTCATGAGCGGGAGCTCGTGGCCGTCCTCGGGGCGGCAGGCGCCCCTCAGGGCCGCCCGGAAGCGAACCGCGCCTCTCGCGTTGGCCACGTGACCTCCCGAACTCAAATCATGCCCTCCATCAACGAGGCGGCCGGTCATTCCCCCGTGTTCGCTAGGTAGGCGTAGAGGCGGTCCAGGGCCTCCCCGCCCGTTCGGGTGAAGAGGAAGGCCGCCTCGTAGGGGGCGCCGTCGTAGGTCGTCCGGACGCAGACGGCCTCCGCCTCGAAGGGGACGCCGGCCAGGTCCACCTGGAGCGTGACGCGGCGGGGCGATGGGATGGGCTCCGCGATCTTCGCCATGAGCCCGCTCAGGCTGATGTTGACCACCCGGATGGGGAGCGGGGGGGAGCGCTCCGTGGCGACGGAGCCCGCGAGGTTCACCTTGTAGCGGTAGGTACCGCGCCGCTCCTCCACGACGACCTCCCCCGGTGGGAATGTGGCGACTGGAGCGCCGCATGTCAAGGGAATTCGCCGCGGGGGCCCCCGGGGCGGGTCGCCCGCGGTCAGTCGAGCCCGCAGGCCCGGCGGGCCCGGGCCAGGGTGGCCGAGGCCACGGCGCGGGCTCTGCGGGCCCCCTCCCGCAGGACATCCTGGACGTCGTCGGGGCGGGAGGCGAGCTCCCTGCGGCGCTCCCGCGCGGGGCCGAAGCGCTCGTCCAAAAGGGCGATGAGGCGCTTCTTGCACTCCGAGTACTTCACGCCGCCCCTCGTGAACCGCTCCCGCCACTCGGCGGTCTCCTCCGGGGCGGCGAAGAGCTTGAGGAGGTTGAAGACGTTGTTGGCGTCGGGGTTTTTGGGCGCCTCCACGGGGGCCGAGTCGGTCACGATCGCCATGACCCTCTCCCGGAGCGCCTTGCCCTCCAGGAAGATCCCGATGTCGTTGCCGTAGGACTTGCTCATCTTCTGGCCGTCCACCCCGGGCACCGCACCCACCTCGGGGAGGATGCGGTCCTCGGGGATTACAAAGACCTCGCCGTAGAGGTTGTTGAACTTAAGCGCGATGTCCCTCGTCACCTCCACGTGCTGCTTCTGGTCCCGCCCCACGGGGACCACGTTGGCGTCCACGATGAGGATGTCCGCGGCCATGAGGACGGGGTAGGCGAAGAGGCCGTGGTCGGGGGAAAGCCCCTTGGCGATCTTGTCCTTGTAGGAGTGACAGCGCTCCAGGAGCCCCATGGGGGTCACGGTGGTGAGCAGCCAGCTCAGCTCGGGGACCTCGGGCAGGTCGGCCTGCCGGTAGAAGGTGGCCCGGGCGGGGTCGAGGCCCAGGGCAAGGTAGTCCAGCGCCACGTCCCGGATGTGTTCGCGCAGGAGCCGGGGGTCCTTCACGGTGGTGAGGGCGTGGAGATCGGCGATGAAGTAGTAGGCCTCCCCCTTGTCCTGGAGGTCCAGGTGCTGCTGGATGGCGCCCAGGTAGTTCCCCAGGTGAAGCTTTCCCGACGGCTGGATGCCCGACAGAATCCGCATGTCCCGCTCCTTTCGGAGCGGCCAATGTAGCAGGGCCGCCCCCGGCGCGCAACGCGCGGGAGCGCCGCTTGCCCGCTCCGCCCGCCTCTGGTACCTTGTCCCCTCTTCGGTAAGGAGCGGAGCATGATCCTCGAAAGCAGGGACGCGCTGGGGCGCCGCCTCGCGGGCGTGGCGTCGGGGGAGGGGAAGGGCTTCGCCGTCGCGAACCCAAAGGCCTTCCAGGGGAGCCTCGCGGACGACCTGGCGGAGACGGCGGTCTTCTCGGCCGACGCCGTCGCCCGGGCCGAGGCCCGGTTCGTCCTGAAGTCTGCGGCCCGCGCCCTGGGCGTTCCGCTGGCCTCCATTCACGACTTCTACTCCGCCGTGGGCCGGGGCGAGGTGGCCCCGCTGACGGTTCCGGCCATGAACATCCGGGGGCTCTCCTACGACACCATGCGGGCCTTCTTCCGCGCGGCCAACCGGCTCCGCTGCGGCGCCTTCCTCTTCGAGATCGCCAAGAGCGAGATCGGCTACACCGACCAGCGCCCCTCCGAGTACGTGGCCGTGGCGCTGGCGGCGGCGCTGCGGGAGGGGTTCCGCGGGCCGGTCTTCGTCCAGGGGGACCACTTCCAGGCCTCCGCCAAGGGGTACGTTGCCGACCCCGCCAAGGAGGTTGAGTCGCTCCGGGCCCTCATCCGGGAGGCCGTGGCCGCAGGGTTTTACAACATTGACATTGACTCCTCCACGCTGGTGGTCCTCGAGCGCCCCGACCTGAAGGCCCAGCAGAGGGACAACGCCGAGGTGTGCGCCGAGCTCACGCGGTACATCCGCACCGTGGAGCCGGAGGGGACCACCGTGAGCGTGGGCGGCGAGATCGGCGAAGTGGGCGCCCACAACTCCACGGTGGAGGAGTTCCGGGCCTTCATGGCGCAGTACGCCACCCTCTACGGCCGCGAGGACGGCATCCGCAAGATCTCCGTCCAGACCGGCACCAGCCACGGCGGCGTGGTCCTGCCCGACGGCTCCGTGGCGAAGGTGAAGCTCGATTTCAACGTCCTCTCGGCCATCTCGGCGGCGGCCCGAAAAGAGTACGGGCTGGGCGGGACCGTCCAGCACGGCGCCTCGACCCTTCCCGACGAGGCCTTCCACAAGTTCGTCGAGTCGGATTGCTGCGAGGTACACCTGGCAACCGCGT
>JAKAIJ010000001.1 GCA_021814355.1 Acidobacteriota bacterium | reverse complement strand
GCCCTCGTCTGCGTGCCGTCCCGCACGCCTGCCTCGGGCCTTCGTGAATCTGCACCGGCCCGGGGGGCAACGCGCCGGGAGCCCTTGGCGGCCCGAGCCCCTACCCTGCTCGCCCGGCGCAGAGCGCGCGGCCGCGCCCTATTTACGGATAGGCCCTAAGGGACGAGCCGATGATCCATGACGTGAAGGTGAAGCCGCTGAAGGTCCTCCCAGACGACCGGGGCCGGCTCATGGAGATGCTGAGGGCGGACGACGCGCTCTTCACCGGCTTCGGGCAGGTGTACCTCACGACCACCTACCCCGGCGTGGTGAAAGCCTGGCACCGCCACGAACTCCAGGAGGACAACTTCGTCTGCGTCAAGGGTATGGTGAAGCTGGTGCTGGCCGACACGCGGGAGGGCTCGCCCACCCGGGGCGAGGTCGCCGAGTTCGTCATCGGCGAGCAGAACCCGCTGCTGGTTCAGGTCCCCGTCGGCGTCTACCACGGCTGGAAGTGCCTCGGTACCGAGGAGGCGTACATCATCAACGTGACGACGAAAACGTACGACTACCGGAACCCCGACGAGCACCGCCTGGACCCGCACCAAAACGGCCTCATCGCCTACGACTGGGCGACCAAGGACCGGTAGGGGACCGCGTGAGGAGGCTGCTCCTTCTGGGGGCCGGCGGGATGTTCGGCCGGGACGCCGCGCCGGCGTTCGAGGCGGCCGGCTTTCCGGTGGCGGGGGGCGACCTGCCCGCGGTGGACATCGCCTCCCCCGAGTCGCTCGCCCGCTTCCTGGACGCGCATCCCGCCGACGTGGTGGTGAACGCGGCGGCCTACACCGACGTGGACGGCGCCGAGTCCCGCGTGGACGAGGCGTCCCGCGCCAACGCCGCGGGGGCCGGCGCGGTGGCCCGCGCCTGCGCGGAGCGGGGGCTCTTCCTCGTCCACCTCAGCACAGACCACGTCTTTCCCGGCGACCGGCCCCACGGCTACTCTCCCGGGGACCCTCCCGGCCCGGCGGTCAACGCCTACGGCCGCACCAAGCTGGAGGGGGAGCGCGCGGTGGCCGCGGCGATGCCGCCGGGCCGGTTCCTCGTCTGCCGGACGCAGTGGCTCTACGGCCGGACGGGGCGCAGCTTCCCCGACGCGATCCTGCGGCTCTCGGCGGCGCGCGGGGAGCTCCGGGTGGTGGACGACCAGTGGGGCGCCCCCACCTACACGGACGACCTGGCGGGGCAGATCGTGGCGCTGCTCCGCGCCGGGGCCGCGGGCATCGCCCACGCCGTAAACGGCGGCGGGCCCGTCACCCGGTTCCGGTTCGCCGAGGCGCTCGTAAAGGCCGCGGGCCTCGCGTGCCGGGTGGTGCCCTGCGCCACGGCGGAGTTTCCCCGCCCCGCGGCGAGGCCGCGCCACGGCTGGCTGCGCCAGGGCCTGCCGACGCTCCCAGTCCGCTCCTGGGAGGTGGCCATGTGCGACTACCTGCGCGCCACGGGGCGCGCGGCGGCGTGAGGCGGGACGCGGTGCGCACGGTCCTGGTCACGGGCGGCGCCGGCTTCGTCGGCAGCGGCTTCGTCGCCCTCGCGCTCTCGTCGCGGCCGGACTGGCGCGTCGTGGTGCTGGACGCCCTCACCTACGCCGGCAACCTCGAGAACCTCGAAGGCCTCGACGCGCGGTTCGCGGACCGCTACCGTTTCGTCCGCGGAGACGTGGCGGACGGGGCCGCGGTGGGCCGGCTTTTCGCGGAGGAGGCGCCGTCGGCGGTGGTCCACTTCGCCGCCGAGAGCCACGTGGACCGCTCCCTCCTCGGCCCGCTGGATTTCGTGAGGACCAACGTCCTGGGGACGGCCACCCTGCTGGAGGCGGCCCGCGGAGCCTGGGCGCCGGGCGGGGGCCGCTTCCTCCAGGTCTCCACCGACGAGGTCTACGGCGCGCTGGGGGAGACGGGCCGCTTCACCGAGGAGACGCCCCTGGCCCCCTCCTCGCCCTACTCCGCGAGCAAGGCGGCGGCGGACCAGCTCGTCCTCGCGTACCACCGCACGTTCGGCCTCGATACGGTGGTGACGCGCTGCTGCAACAACTACGGTCCCCGCCAGTTCCCCGAGAAGCTCATCCCCTTCCTGATCGCCCGCTTCGTGGACGGCCAGACGCTGCCCGTCTACGGAAAGGGCGAGAACGTGCGGGACTGGATCCACGTGGACGACCACAGCCGGGGCGTCCTGTTGGCGCTCGAGGGGGGGCGGGCGGGACAGGTCTACAACCTGGGCGCGCGGTGCGAGCGGAGGAACCTGGACCTCGTCCGCGGGCTCGCCCGGGAGCTCGCCTCGGCCGCGGGCGGAGACCCCGACCGGGCGCTCTCTCGCGTCGTCTTCGTGAAGGACCGCCCCGGCCACGACTGGCGCTACGCCCTCGATCCGTCCAAGGCCGAGCGAGAGCTCGGCTTCCGTCCCGAGGTCCCCTTCGACGCGGGTCTGCGGGCGACGGTGAGGTGGTACCTGGACCACGAGCCGTGGTGGCGGCGCGTACAGACCGGAGAGTACCGGGAGTTCGTCCGCCGGACCTACGAGGACGCCGGAGCCGGCGGAGCGCCGCCGGCCGCGGCGCCCCGCGGACGGGTGGGAGTCTGACCCTGTCGGCCTTCTGGCCCCTGGCCCTCTTTTTCGTCTTCTCCTCGCTCGCCTTCGGCTGCATGGAGAACTGGTCCATCGCCGCCTGCGAAGTGATCCTTCTCGCGGGCGCGTCCGTGGTGGGATGGGGCTCCAGGGAGTTCTGGCGCGTTCCCAGGCGGCTCTGGCTTCCGGCGCTGCTCGTCGTCGTGCTCCTGGCGGTCGGGCTCGCCCAGCTGGTCCCCTTGCCGGCGTCGCTCTGGAAAGCCTGCGGCGCCGAGCGGTACACGATGTACGAGCGGGCGGCCCGGGCCGAGGCCCTGCTCCATACGGACGCCTACCGGCGGGACCCCTTCTCCGCGGAGGCCGAAAAACCCCTTCCGCCCGAGAACTGGACACCGCGCACCCCGAAGGCGCCCGCGTGGATCCCCCCCAGCTTCACGCCGCCGGCCACCTTCCGCGCGCTGCTGGCCCTCGCCGCCGGCCTCTGCCTCATCCTCCTGCTCGAGCGGCTCGCCGAAGAGGGGCGCGATGCGCTCCGCCGGCTCGCCTGGCTGGTCGGCGGGCTCGGCCTCTTCGTGGCGCTGGCGGCGCTGGCGGAGTTCCAGGACAAGGCCCGGACGACGATCCTCTGGGTGCGCCCCAGCGCGCGGGCCGCGGGAGCCTTCGGTCCCTTCGTGAATCCCAACCACGGCGCCGCCTTCGTCAACCTCGCGGTTCCGCTGCTCTACTACCTGATCTGGCGCCTCTCCTGCGCCACCGCACGGCGTAGCGACCGCTTCGGGCTGCGCCTGCTCTGCCTGGGCCTCTTCGCCCTCCACGTGGCCGTGCTCTTCGCCAGCCACTCGCAGGGCTCGCTGCTGGCGCTGCTCTTCTATCCGCTCGCGTGGCTCGCCAACGGCGCACTCCACCCCTCCCGCCCCTGGAGGCTCGCGCTCGCATGGGTCTTCCTCGCGGCGTTGCTTTGCGGCGGGGCCCTGGCGGCGTGGTCGGGGCTGGTGTCGGACCGGGGCCGCCTCCGGCTCGGCGCCAACGTGCCCGCCCACGGGTTCGCCCTGGGGCACGGCCTGGGCAGCTTCGAGCCGCAATTCGCCGCCGAATCCGCGGACCTTCCTTTCTTCCCGCAGATGCGCAACACCCACCTGGAGAACGAGTACCTCCAGGCCTTCTTCGAAGGGGGAATCCTGCCCGCCTTGGCGGCGCTGGCGACGGGGGTCGGGGTGGTCTACTTGGCCGCGAGGCTCTCGCTCGAGGCCCACGCCGCCTTCTGGTTGGCCCCGGTCCTCGTGGGGGAGACCCTGCACGCGGCGGTGGACTTCACGGCCCACGTCTTCCCGATCGTGGGCGCCCTGCTCCTGGTCTGCATCGTGGGGATGGTCGCCCTGGAGGTGCAGCTCGACGCGGGCGGCAGCGCGCACAAGCAGAGGCGCCGGCACGGAGGCCCCCGGAGGGACGAAGTGACCGGGGAACGGGAGGCGGCCGGATGAGCCGTCTCGGAAGCGCGCTCGCCCTTCTTCTGGCGGTGGCGGCCGTGGGGGCGCATCTCCGCGTGGCCCCGACGGAGTTCCCCGCGGCGCTCTTCGCCCAGGGGGGCTTCGCGTCGCTGGCGGAGGCCGAGGAGGCCGCCGCGCGCGGGGACGTGGCCGAAGCGCTTCGCCAGTACCGCGTGGCGTTCGGGCGGACCACCCGCCTGGGGCTCGCCTCCACCGCCCGCCGGGTGCGGTACGGCCTGGGGGCCTGCGGCCGGCGGCTCGTTCTCGAGAAGCGCGACGCGGCCTGGCCCCTGCTCGCCGCCTACGCCCTCTGGTCGGAGGACTTCGCCTCGGAGTCGCGCAGGGCGGAGGCCTGGGCCCTCGAGAACGGCGCCGCCGGTCCCGCCTTCGACTACACGCTCGTGGGGCTCGACGGGCGCACCCCCTCGGGAGATGCGCCAGACCGAACCCCGCTCTGGGTTCTGCGGCTCTTCCCGGCCAGCTGGCGCTGGGACGAATGGAGCAAACCCAAGTTCTACGTCCGCAAGGGCGAGCTGCCCCCGGACGGCGCCGTGGGACAGGTCTATTTCGTGGGACTGAGAACGGGGGAGTGCGCGGGCGAGTCGTCGCTCCACCTGCTCTGCACCCGCCCGGACGGCTATCGCTGGTCCTCCTGGTTCGCCGGGGCGTTCCAGCCCTTTCCGGACGGCCCCGGCGACGAGCGGACCTTGAAGCTCGGCAGGGACGTCTGGATCGTGGACCGCCTGTTCGTCCGCGGACCCGGCGGCCCTCCGCCCTTCCGGCTCGTGCTCCGCCGCACCTACCAGCCTCTGTAAGGGCCTATCCGCAAATAAGGCATGGTCGCGACGGAGGCCAGCCGCGATGAATGGCAAGGAAGCAAGCGAAGGGCGATGACGGAGACCATCGGATGAGCGAGCTGACGCGGCCAGGCGCGCGGATGGCCCCGTCCCTCCGGGCGCTCGCGGCGGGCGTCGCATGGCTTTGTTGGCCTCCCTCGAAAGGCGCTTCGCGCAGCCTTACTTCGGTCGGCCGCCTCGCCCCGCTCGCCCGGCGCAGAGCGCGCGGCCGCGCCCTATTTACGGATAGGCCCTAAGATGCCGCGCGCCGCCCAGAAGTTCCGCATCCCGCCCGGCGCTGCCGGCGGCATTGACGCCTCCGCCTGGCGCCGCCTCGCCCGCCTCGTGACAGACCCGCGGGCCGCCTTGCCGGCGGCGCCCGCGGAGCTGGACGCGCTGCTCGACCGGCTGCGGTGGGAGGGCGTGGGCGCGGTCGTGGCGCGGCGGCGGCTCGAAGCGGGGGGGACGCTCACCGAGCCCCAGCGCCGGGCGCTCTCCCGGGAGGCGGACCGGCACAAGGCGGCGTTCGCCGCCACGATGCTCGCCTTCGAGCGCCTCCTGGGGCTCCTGGCCGCCGGAGGGCACGCGCCGGTCCTTCTCAAGGGCCTCCATCTGGCCCATTGCTACTACGAGGCGCCCCACCTGCGCCCCATGTCCGACATGGACCTCCTCTTTCCGGACCTGGCCGAGGCGGAAGAGGTCCAGCGGGTGCTGGCGGGCCACGGCTTCACCAGTCCCTATCCAGTGTCCAGCGGGAGCCCCTGGGACGCCCAGTACCACCTGCCCACCCTCCGGGACCCGCAGAACGGGGCGCTCGTCGAGATCCACGGGAGCCTGATCTTCGCCCCGCGGGACCGGCGCTGGAGGGCCATGCGCCCGCTGCTGGAGGGGCTCGAGGAGATCCCGGGGCTGCCGGGGCGGTGTTTCGGACTCGCGCCGGAGGCGAACGTGGTGTTCCTGCTGGCCCACATGTTCGAGCAGCACTCGGCCGAGCCCCCGCGGCTCGTCGCCCTTGCGGACGTGGCCGCGGTGGCGGAGAAGACGGGGCCGGCCTTCGGCTGGGAGCGGCTCGGGGCGCTGGCGGCGGGGTGCGGGTGCGCCGTGCCCGTGGCGCGCGGCCTCGCCCTCGCGCGCGAGTACCTCGGCCTTCCTGTGCCGGAGCCGCTCCTCGAACGGCTTGAACAGGCCGCGGGGGACGACCTCCCGTACACCCTGGAGACGCGAAGCGCCCACATCGCGCTTCAAAAGCTCGGCAACGCGAGAAATCCGCTGGTCGCCCTAAGGATGGGGCTGCAACTGCTCGCTCCGCCGCCGGCCCACCTGCGGCAGAAGTACGGGGAGCGGCGGCACTGGCCGGTGGCCCTCCTCTACCCCTACCGGTGGGCCGACCAGGCCCGTCAGCTCGTCCGGTTCTTCTTCCGGCGCCCTGAGAAGGGGCGGTCAGCTCCATTTTCCCCGGCGGACGAAGCGCGCGCAGGGCTGGCGGCCCGCGTGACCGGAGAGGAGCCGTGAGCCCGGTCTCCGGGCTTCTCGAGAGGCGTAGCGGAGCGCCCGCGCCCGCGGCGGGGTCCCTTGCGCTCCTCGTGCGCGAGCCGTCCCGACTGCTGGATCTCGGCGAGGAGGAGTGGCGCGAGACGGCCGAGCAGCTCCGCTGGGAGGGCGTCCTGCCCCTCGTTCTGCGGCGCCTCCAACGGGCCGGGCGCGAGACGGGTGGCTCTTTGTCGCGCTGGGCCGATCTCGACCGCCGGCTCGCCCGCTACCGGGCGGTGGCCGAGGTCCAGGAGCGGGAGCTGGAGCGGGTGCTCGACCTGCTGGCGCCCGTGGGCGTGCCGCCGGTCCTGCTCAAGGGGGTGGACCTGGCCTACCGCTGCTACCCGAGCCCCTACCTCCGCCCGCGGGCCGACACGGACCTCTACTTCGAGGACCTGGCCAAGGCGGAGGAGGCGCAGCGAAGGCTTCTCTCGGCGGGGTACGAATCCCAGGGCGCGGGGGCGTCGGCGGACCCCTGGGACCTGGACAACCACCTCGACGCCCTGAAGGCCCCGGCCACCGGCTGCCTGGTCGAGATCCACGGCGAGCTCCTCTTCGCGGCGCGCGACCGCAGGGTCTCCCGGACCCGCTGCCTCCTTCAGGGGCTCGAGCCCACGACCCTCCTGGGGCGCCCCGCGCGGGTGCTCGCCCCGGAGGCCAACCTGGTCTACCTCATGGCCCACGCGTCGGGTTTTCGGACGGGGGAGACCTTCAAGCTCCTCGCCTTCGCGGACGCCGCCCAGCTCCTGGAGCGGTTCGGCGGCCGCCTGAGCTGGGAGAGGGTGTGCCAACTGGCCCGCGAGAGCGGCTTCGCGGGCGCGGCGTGCGAGGGACTCCTCGGGGCGGCGGAGGTCTTCGGCGCGGCGGTTCCCGGCGAGGTCCTGAGCCGGCTCCGCGAAATGGGGGGAGAGAAAAGGCCCCCTCTAAGCCCGGAAAGCAGGGTGGGGCAGGAGGCGCTGGCGCAGATCCGCCACGCCCGCAGCCCCTGGAGCGCCGGCAGGATCGCGTGGCAGATCCTCTTCCCGGGGGCCGCGCACCTGCGCGAGAAGGACCCCGGCCACGCCCACCTCCCGGTGCCGCTCCTCTACCTGCGCCGGTGGGGGAGACAGGCCCGGACCCTCGCCCGGCTGGCGCGGGAGTCGCGGGGCGGGTCGAAGGCCGTACACCGTGAGCCCGGCGCGCCGGCGCCGGGCGCGCGGCCGTGATGCGGGGAGGGGCGCCGATGGTTCGCAGGGGGCATCCGACGGTGGGAGTCGTGGGGCTGGGCTACGTGGGGCTGCCGCTGAGCCTCACGTTCTGCGAGGCGGGCTTCCGGGTCGTCGGATTCGACGTGGACCCGGCTAAACCGGCGGCCCTCGCGAAGGGCCGGACCTACCTCAAGACCGTCCCCTCGGCGCGCATCGCCGCGCAGGTCCGGGCGGGGCGGCTCTCCGCCACCACCGACTTCCGCAAGGTGGGGGGAGTGGACGCGCTCATCTACTGCGTCCCGACGCCCCTCACCCACCACCGCGAGCCGGACATGTCCTACATCGAAGAGACGGCCCGCGCCACCGCCCCCTACCTCCACAAGGGGATGCTCGTGGTGCTCGAAAGCACCACCTGGCCCGGCACGACGGACGAAGTGGTGCGGCCCATCCTCGAGGCGGCCAAGGGGCTCCGGGCCAACCGGGACTTCCACCTCGCCTTCAGCCCCGAGCGGGAGGACCCCGGCAACGAGAAGTTCACCACGGCCCGCATCCCCAAGGTGGTGGGCGCCGACACCCCCGCCGCGCTGAAGGCCGCGGTGGACCTGTACGGCGCCGCGTTCCAGCGGGTGGTCCCGGTCTCCTCCACGCGCACCGCCGAGATGGTGAAGATCTACGAGAACACCTTCCGGGCCGTGAACATCGCCATGGCCAACGAGGTGAAGCTCCTGTGCGGGCGCATGGGGCTGGACGTCTTCGAGGTGATCCGGGCGGCGGCCACCAAGCCCTTCGGCTTCATGCCCTTCTACCCGGGGCCGGGGCTCGGTGGGCACTGCATCCCCATTGACCCCTTCTACCTCACGTGGAAGGCCCGCGAGTTCGATTTCTCCACGCGGTTCATCGAGCTGGCCGGGGAGATCAACACCTCCATGCCCTACCACGTGGTGGAGCGGCTGCGCGGGGGGCTGGCCGACCTCGGCAAGCCGCTCCGCGGGGCCCGGGTGCTCGTCCTGGGCGTGGCATACAAGCGCGACATTGACGACATGCGCGAGTCGCCCGCCCTCAAGATCCTGAGCCTCCTCGACCGGGCCGGGGCCCGCGCGGCCTACCACGACCCCCACGTCCCGCGCCTTCCGCGCACTCGGGAGTACGCCTTCGATCTGGCCAGCGTGCCGCTCACGGCCCGGAGCCTGGCGGGCTTCGACGCGGCGGTGGTCGTGACCGACCACGCCGCCGTGGACTACGCCCTGGTGGCGAGGCGCCTCCCGCTGGTCGTGGACACCCGCAACGTCTTCCCCGGCGGCGGCCGGAACATCGTGACCGCATGAGCGCGCCCGGGAATCCCCCGAAGAACTTCGCCGTGGTCGGCGTCGCGGGCTACATCGCCCCCCGCCACCTCCAGGCCATCCGCGACACGGGCAACCGGCTGGTGGCCGCCGCGGACCCCCACGACGCGGTGGGGATCCTCGACCGGTACGCCTTCGACGTGAAGTACTTCCGCGAGATCGAGCGGTTCGACCGCTACCTCGACAAGCTCCACCGCGGCCCCGAGGAGGGGCGCGTCCACCACGTCAGCATCTGCTCGCCCAACTACCTGCACGACGCCCACGTCCGGCTGGCCCTGCGCAACGGCGCCCACGCGCTCTGCGAGAAGCCGCTGGTCATCAACCCCTGGAACCTCGACGCCCTCGAGGAGATCGAGGCGGAGAGCGGCCGCCGCGTGAACACGGTGCTCCAGCTCCGCGTCCACCCCGCCCTCGTGGTCCTGAGGGAGCGGCTCGCGGCCGCGCGCGGGGGCCACCGCGTGGGGCTCACCTACATCACCAGCCGCGGAGGGTGGTACCACGTCTCCTGGAAGGGGTCCGAGGACCGCTCGGGCGGGCTGGTGACGAACATCGGCATCCACTTCTTCGACCTGCTCCTGTGGCTCTTTGGCCCCGTCCGGTCAAGCCGGGTGCACCTGCGGACGCCGCTGCGCGCGGGCGGGCGGCTCGAGCTCGACCGCGCCGAGGTCGAGTGGTTCCTCTCCTTGGACGCGTCGGACCTACCCTTCGCGCCCGTGCCCGGAGGACAGACCACCCACCGCTCCATCACCGTGGACGGGGAGGAGGTCGAGTTCACCGAGGGGTTCGCCGACCTCCACACGCGGGTCTACGAGCGCACCCTGGCGGGGGCGGGGTTCGGCCTCGCGGACGCCCGGCCTTCCATCGAGCTGGTCCACCAGATTCGCACCGTCCCCGTCACCGAGGCCGGGCCCCGCGGTTCCGGGACGCCGGATTCCCCGGGGAGGAGCGCGCCATGAGCTACTTCAAGCACGAGTCGGCCTTCGTGGACGAGCCCTGCGAGATCGGCGAAGGGACCAGGATCTGGCACTTCTGCCACATCCAGAGGGGCGCCAAGATCGGAAGGCACTGCGTCTTCGGCCAGAACTGCAACGTGGCCAACGACGTGGTGATCGGCGACAACGTGAAGGTGCAGAACAACGTCTCCCTCTACACCGGCGCCGTCGTGGAGGACGACGTCTTCCTGGGCCCCTCGTGCGTGCTCACCAACGTCACCAACCCCCGCTCCCAGGTCAACCGCCACAGCCTCTACGAGAAAACTCTGCTGAAACGTGGCTGCACCATCGGGGCCAACGCCACCATCGTGTGCGGCGTGACGGTGGGACGGTACGCCTTCGTGGCCGCGGGCGCCGTCGTGGCAAGAGACGTCCCGGACTACGCGCTCATCGTGGGTGTGCCCGCGCGCCGGGCGGGCTGGATGAGCCGCCACGGCCACCGGCTCGCCTTCGACGCCTCCGGGAGCGCGGCCTGCCCGGAGAGCGGTCTGCGGTACAAACTGGAAGGCGGCGGCGTGCGCTGCCTCGATCTGGACGAGGAGGCGCCGCTGCCCGAAGCCCTGCGGACCGGGGAGCGGAGCTACGACGCCTTCAAGGGGGCCGGGCACACGCGGGGCGGCGGGGGCGAGAAGTGACCGCCGCGCCATTCCGCGCCTCCGCGGACGGCAGCTTCGCTCCCGAAGGCGCGGGGCCCGCGCGGGAGCGTCCCGGGAACCGCCGCCGGGAGCTCTTTGCGGGAGAGATCGGCTGACCATGGCGGGCACTCTCGTTCTGGGCGTCCGCGGATGACCCGCCCCTTGATCGCGGTCGTCGGAACCGGCTCCATCGGGATGCGGCACCTCCAGGCGCTCGAAACACTGGGTGCGGGCGCGCTGGCCGTTCCCATCCGTCCCGACCGGAGGAAAGAACTGGAGGCTCGGGGGCTCTCCTGCGCCCGGAACCTGGAAGAGGCCCGGCGGATGGGCGCCCGGGGATCGGTCGTCGCCACCGACACGGGCCGGCACCCCCAGGACGCCCTCGCGGCCGTGGAGTTGGGCCTGCCGGTGCTCTGCGAGAAACCCCTCGCGGCGACCTGCGCGGAGGCCGCGCGCCTCCGGCCCGCCCTCGATGCGCGCGGGGTCGGATTCTTCGTCGCGCTCTGCCTCCGCTTCAGCCCGACGCTTCGCCGCCTGGAGGAGCGCCTGCCGGAGGCGGGAGAGGTGCACTCGGTCCGCGGAGAGTGCCGCTCCTACCTGCCCGGCTGGCGCCCGGACCGGGATTACCGCCGGAGCTACGCCGCCCGCGAAGGCGAGGGCGGGGTCATCCTGGACCTCATCCACGACGTGGACCTTGCGGTCCGTCTCTTCGGCGTTCCCCGGCGCGTGCATGGAACCGCCGCGAACCTGGGACGGCTCGGCATCCAGACGGAGGAGATGGCGGAGGCGGCGTGGCAGGTCACGGACGGGCCGCAGGTCTCCCTCGCCCTGGACTACCTCAGCCGGTCCCCCGTCCGGTTCATCCGCGCCGCGGGGGATCGCGGAGAAGTCGTGGGCGACTTCGTGGGGAACCGCGTGCTCGTGAAACGCGCGGGGGGCAGGGAAGACGTTCTTCCCGCGCCCGCGCAGGACATGTACCTGGAGCAGATGCGGGCCTTTCTCGAAGTCGTGGGCGGGGGTAGCCCGGGCCGGCTGGCCTCGTTCGAGGAGGGGATGCGCGACTTGTCCGTTTGCGAGGCATGGAAGAAGAGCGCCCGGACCGGTATGCCCGAGGAGGTCCTCCCGTGAGCGTCAAGCCCCTGTTGTGCGTCATTCCGGCGCGCGGCGGATCGAAGGGACTGCCCGGCAAGAACATCCGGCCTCTCGCGGGGCTTCCCCTGATCGCCCACTCCATCCGGTGCGCGAAGCTGTGCCCCGAAATCGCGGCGACCGTGGTGAGCACGGACTCCGAGGAGATCGCCGCCGTCGCCCGGGCCCACGGGGGTGAGGTCCCGTTCCTGAGGCCGCCGGAGCTCGCCCAGGACCGGACGCCGATGCTTCCCGTGCTCCAGCACGCACTGAGGGCCGCGGAGGCGCGAAGCGGCCACCCCTACGCCGCCCTCCTCCTGATGGATCCCACCAGCCCCGGCCGCCTCCCTTCGGACGTCGCGCGGGCCGTGGCCCTCCTGGAGGAGGACCCCCGCGCGGACGGCGTCGTGGGGGTATCGCGCCCCGAGTTCAACCCCTATTGGCATTGCGTCGTCGAGAGCGGGGGGTACCTGGCGCCCCTGATGCCGGGCGCGGCGAAGTACGCGCGGCGCCAGGACCTGCCCGAGGTGTTCCGCATCAACGCCACCCTTTACCTGTGGCGGCGGGACTACCTCCTGGCCGCGTCGGACTCCTGGATGGGGGGCAGCCTGCGCCTCCTGGAGGTTCCCGAGGCCCGGGCCATCCACATTGACGACCTCGACGAGTTCGAGCGGGCCGACCTGCTCGTCCGGCACGGCCTCGTCAAGTTTCCGTGGCTGGAGGCGCCATGAAGACGGTCGGGGAGCTCATGGACCTGGGTGGACGTGTCGCGCTGGTGACGGGCGGCGCGGGGCATATCGGCTCCGCGATCGCGGCGGCGCTGCTGGAAGCCGGTGCGCGGGTCGTCCTGTGCGACCTGTCCCTCGAGGCCTGCGAGCGGCAGGCCGAGGCCCTCGAGGGAGTCGGCGGGACGAGGCCGGCGTGCGTCGCGGCGGACCTCGGAAACGAAGCGGACGCGCGCGGCGCCGTCCGGGGGGTGACCCGGTCGTTCGGGAGGCTGGACGTCCTCGTCCACTGCGCCGCTTTCGTCGGCACGACGAAGATGGCGGGATGGGCCGAGCCGTTCGAGAAGCAGTCGGTTTCCGCGTGGGAGGGGGCTCTGCGGGTGAACCTGACCGCGGCCTTCGTGATGGTCCAGGAGGCCGCGCCCGCGCTCCGAGCCGGCGGACACGGTTCCGTCCTCCTCGTCTCCTCCATCTACGGCGTGGTCGGGCCCGACTTGGGCCTGTACGAAGGCACCGCCATGGCCAACCCCGCGGGCTACGGGGCCAGCAAGGGCGGGGTGATTCAGCTCGCGCGCCACCTGTCCACGGTGCTGGCACCGGAGATCCGCGTGAACAGCCTTACGCCCGGGGGAGTCTGGCGGGGGCAGCCGGAGGCGTTTCGGGAGCGCTACGAATCCCGGACGCCGTTGCGCCGCATGGCGACGGAGGAGGACTTCAAGGGCGCGGCGCTGTTTTTGGCCAGCGACCTCTCCGCGTATGTCACGGGCCACAATTTGGTGGTGGACGGGGGTTGGACCGCGTGGTGAGGGCGGACGCTTCGTTCGAAATCGCCGGCCGCCCGGTGGGACGCGGCGCTCCGTGTTTCTTGATCGCGGAGGCCGGCGTCAACCACAACGGGGATCTCGACTTGGCCTTGGGCCTGGTGGACGCGGCGGCTTCCGCGGGCGCGGACGCGGTGAAGTTCCAGAGTTTCCGGGCCGAGAGGCTCGTCACGGCGTGGGCGCCGAAGGCGGGTTACCAGCAGCGCAACACCGGCGCCGGAGGCTCCCAGCTCGAGATGCTGCGAAGGCTGGAGCTGACGGACGAGCAGCACCGGAAGATCGCCGCGAGATGCGCCGAAAAGGGCGTCCTCTTCCTATCCACCCCCTTCGACGAAGAGCGCGCGGACTTCCTGGCCGGCGTGGGCGTGCCCGCCTTCAAGGTCTCCTCGGGCGACCTGACCAACACGCCGTTCCTGGAGCATCTTGCCCGGAAGGGGCTGCCCGTCCTCCTGTCCACGGGCATGGGGACGCTGGAGGAGACCCGCGGGGCGGTCCAGGCGCTCTCGGGCGTCCCCGGGCTGGCGGTGCTCCACTGCGTCAGCCGGTATCCCGCGGACCCGGCGGAGGCGAACCTCCGCGCGATGGAGACGATCCGCCGAACCCTCCGCGTCCCGGTCGGATACTCCGACCACACGGAGGGGGCGCTCGTTGCGCTGGCCTCCGTCGCGATGGGGGCCTGCGTTCTGGAGAAACACATCACCCTGGACAGGGCGCTCCCGGGGCCGGACCACCGGGCCTCCCTGGAGCCCGCGGAGCTGGCGGAGCTTGTGCGGGGAGTGAGAATCGTCGAGCAGGCTTTCGGCCACGGCCGCAAAGAGCCCGTCCCCGGCGAGAAGGAGACCGCGGCCGTCGCACGGAGGAGCCTCGTGGCCGCGTGCGAGCTTCCAGCGGGAACCCTCCTCGCCCCCCAGCACCTCGCCGTGCGGCGGCCCGGCACGGGCATCTCCCCCGGCATGAGGGACCGGCTGCTCGGCCGGAAGCTCAAGGTGGCGCTGGCCGAGGGGGCGCTCATCCACTGGGAGATGGTCGAGTGACCGGCATCGCGCGTCGGGCCGGGGATTCGGGAGTAGACCCGTGCACCTGGCCGTCCTGACCACCGGCCGGCAGGACTGGGGCATCCTCCGGCCCCTCTGCGAGGCGCTCCGCGACGACGGGGGCTTCTCGGTGGACGTCCTCGCGGGGGGTATGGCCTGCTCCGCCGCCTTCGGGCGCGTCGTGGACGCCGTGCGGGCCACGGGTTTCCACGTGGCGGCGGAGATGGACTGGGCGCCCGAGTCCAGCGACGCCCTGCGCCAGACCTCCGAGGCGGTGGCCCTCGTGGGCGCGGCTCTGGGGCGGCGGCGGCCCGAGGCGCTCGTCGTGCTGGGGGACCGCTACGAGACGGCCGGCGCGGCCCTAGCCGCGACGGTCCTGGGCATCCCCGTGGTCCACCTCTACGGGGGCGAGGAGACCGAGGGGGCCATTGACAACGCCCTGCGCCACGCCATCACCAAGCTGAGCCACCTCCACCTGGTGGCCCACCCGGTCTACGCGGAGCGCGTCCTTCAAATGGGCGAGGCGCCCTCCACCGTCCACGTGGTGGGCTCTTTGGGCGCGGACAACCTCCTCAAGCTCGACCTCCCCACGCGCGAGGAGCTGGAGCGGGTCGTCGGCATCCCCCTGGGTAAGCCTTTGGGGCTCGTGACGGTCCACCCCACGACCCTCGCCCGGAGCGACGTTCAGGACGAGGTGAAGGCGGTTCTCGGCGCCATCCGCGCCTTCCCGGCGACGTGGGTCATCACCTTGCCCAACGCGGACCCGGGCCACGAAGCCATCCGCGAGGCGCTCCAGGCCGTCGCGCAGGGCGCCCCCAACGTGGCCGCCGTCTCCGCCCTCGGGGAGGAGCGTTACCTGGGCCTCATGCGCCAGGCGGACTTCGTGCTGGGGAACTCCTCCAGCGGCATCACGGAGGCGCCGAGCCTGAGGGTCCCCACCATCAACGTGGGCGACCGCCAGAAGGGGCGGGTCCGCTCCCCCTCGGTCCTTGACGTGGGGTGCGACACCCGGGAGATCCTGGAGGCCATCCGGAAGGCCCTCTCGCCCGAGTGGAGAGCGGAGATCGCCCGGCAGCCTCTGCCTTTTGGCGCCGGAGACGCGGCGGAGAGGATCGTGGACGTGCTCAAGCGGTGGGTGCCCCCCCGCCCGCCGCGGAAGGTCTTCGCGTCACTGGGACGGGGCGCGGGGTGATCGGGATGGCGCGGCGATCCGGCAAGGAGGAGGGCGCGTGAGCGAGACGGCGGGCGGCGCGGCTCTACCCCGTTGCGTCATCCTGGGCGGCGGCGGCCACGCCCGGGTGCTCCTCGACTGCATCGCGGCGTCGGGCGCCGCGGTCGTCGAGGGCATCCTGGACGCCGACGCCCGCCGCGCGGGGGCCTCGCTGCAAGGGGTGCCCTTTCTGGGTGGTGACGACCGGCTCGGGGAGGTGGCCGCCCGCGGCGTGACCCACTTCGTGGTGGGAGTGGGCGGCGCGGGGGACAACGGCCCGCGTCGGCGCCTCTTCGAGCTCGCCCGCTCCGCGGGCCTCTCGCCCCTCACGGTCCGCCACCCCTCCGCGGTCGTCTCCCCCTGGAGCGTCCTCGGCGCGGGGTGCCAGCTCCTGCCGGGCAGCATCGTGAACGCGGGGGCCGTGCTGGGCCAGAACGTCCTCGTCAACAGCGGAGCCGTCGTCGAGCACGACTGCGCGGTCGGGGACCATGCCCACATCGCCACCGGCGCCGTGCTGGCCAGCACCGTCACGGTGGGCGAGGGAGCCCACGTCGGCGCCGGGGCTACCGTGCGGCAATGCCTCACCATCGGCGCCGGCGCGGTGGTGGGGGCGGGCGCGGCGGTGGTCCGGTCCGTGCCGCCGGGGACGATGGTGGCGGGCGTCCCCGCCAGGCGGCTCGGCGGGGCACGGGAATGAACATCCGGGTCATTCCCAGGTTGGACATCAAGGGGCCCAACCTGGTGAAGGGGATTCACCTGGAGGGGCTCCGGGTTCTCGGGAAACCCCGCCGCTTCGCGCGTTTCTACTACGAGAACGGCGCGGACGAACTGATCTACATGGACGTGGTGGCCAGCCTCTACGGGCGCAACAGCCTGACCCACATCGTGGAAGAGACGTCCAAGGAGATCTTCATCCCGCTGACGGTGGGGGGAGGACTGCGGACGCTGGACGACATCCATTCGGTCCTCCAGGCGGGAGCCGATAAGGTGTCCCTGAACACCGCCGCCATCGGGCGCCCGGAGTTGGTCACCGAGGCCTCGCGGCGCTTCGGGTCGTCCACGATCGTCGTCTCCATCGAGGCGAAGAAACAGCCGGACGGGACCTACCAGGCCTTCACCGACAACGGCCGCGTCCGCACGGGCGTCGAGGTGTTCGGCTGGGCCAGGCGGGTCGAGGCCCTGGGGGCGGGGGAGATCCTGCTCACCTCCATTGACAACGAGGGGACCGGCCGCGGCTTCGACCTCGAGCTCACCCGCCGGGTCGCCGGGTCCGTTTCGATTCCCGTCATCGCCTGCGGCGGAGCGGGATCGCCCGAGCACGTCCTGGAGGTGATCGAAAAGGCCGGGGCGGACGCCGTCAGCCTGGCGTCCTGCCTCCACTACAAGTACATCCAGGAGTTTTACACGGACGACGACTTCTCCACGGAGGGCAACGTGGCCTTCCTTCGAAGCGGGAAGGAGTTTACGAAAGTGAAGGGGGCGAGCCTGGCGGAGATCAAGGCGCACCTGGTCCGGAGCGGCGTCCCCTGCCGGGAAGCCCGAGAGGCGCACGCCGATGAATGAACGGCGGAGGCCGCGGGTGGCCGTCGTGGATTACGGCGTGGGGAACCTCTTCAGCGTCCAGAACGCCTGCCGCCACGCCGGGCTCGACTCCGTGGTCACCGCCTCGCGGACGGAGATCCACGCCAGCGACGCCATCATCCTCCCGGGCGTAGGCGCCTTCGGGGACGCCATGGCCCAGCTCCGGCGGCTGGACCTGACCGGCGCCCTCCGCGACGCGGCGCTCTCGGGCAAGCCGCTCGTGGGGATCTGCCTCGGGATGCAGCTGTTGATGACGGAGAGCCTGGAATTCGGCCGCCACGAAGGGCTGGGTCTCGTCCCGGGGAGGGTCGTGCGCCTGGAGGGGGGGGCGGCCCCGCGGCCGGTGAAGGTGCCCCAGGTGGGGTGGAACCGCATGGAGAAGCCGGCGCCCGGTACGGGGGGCGACCCCTGGGCCGGGACCCTCCTCCAGCGGCTTCCCGACGGCGTGCACATGTACTTCGTCCACTCCTACTTCGTTCAGCCCGAAGACGAGACGGTAGCCATCGCCTGGACGCGGTACGGCCCCCAGCGTTTCTGCTCCGCCCTGCAGCGGGGGAACATCTTCGCCTGCCAGGGCCACCCCGAACGCAGCGGCCCGCGGGGGCTCCTCGTGTACCACAACCTGGCGTCCACCCTGCGCGCGGGCCACTGAATCTACCTGAATCTATCCGGTCGGGCCCTGATGCAGGCGGTTGAAAATCCCCCGTAGCCCCGGCTTTCCAGCGACCCGCCAGAGACATTCGAGGAGAGCGCAGATGCCCAAGCAGAAAATTCTGGACCGGCAGCTCCCGAGCCTTCCGTCCGAGGTCCGGTTTTGCAAGAGATGCGTGGTGTCCAACCAGCGCCCCCGGATTCACTTCGACGAGGAGGGGGTCTGCGGCGCGTGCCGCTACGCGGAGATCAAGGAGAACCGGATCCCCTGGCCCGAGCGGGAAAAGGAGCTGCGCGACCTCTGCGACCGCTACCGCCGCACCGATGGCCGCTTCGACGTCATCGTCCCCGCCAGCGGGGGAAAGGACAGCAGCCGCGTGGCCTGGGAGCTGAAGTCCCTCTATGGAATGCACCCGCTCACGATCACCTGGGCGCCGTTCGAGTACACGCCGGAGGGGTACGAGAACTTCCGCAATTTCATCAAGGTCGGCGGGTTCAACAACCTCATGGCGTGGCAGAACGGGCGCTTCCACCGCAAGCTGGCCCGCGTGGCCTTCGAGGCGCTGGGGGACGCCTGGCAGCCCTTCACCTACGGGCAGGTCTGCTACGCGTTCCACATCGCCCGGGCCTTCGACGTGAAGCTGGTGTTCTTCGGCGAGAACGGGGAGGCCGAATACAGCGGCGACCCCCGCGTTTACAACCTTCGCGGGATGCCGTTCGAGATCTGGGCCGAGCAGTATTTCAAGGGCGCCACGGTGGACGACCTGGTCCAGTACGGGCTGGAGGAGACCGATTACCTGACCCGGAGGGACTTTGACGAGAGCGACCTGACCTTCTACCGCCCGCCCGACCCCGAGGACATGAAGAAGAGGGGCATCGAGTTCCATTGGTTCTCCTACTACAAGAAGTGGATTCCCCAGGAGAACTACTACCACGCCAGCGAACACACCGGCTTCCAGGCGAACCCGCACGGCCGTTCGGAAGGGACCTACTCGAAGTACGCAAGCCTCGACGACCAGATGGACGGGTTCCACTTCTACCTGGCCTTCATCAAGTTCGGCATCGGGCGGTGTACCTCCGACGCCGCCCACGAAGTCCGGGACGGCCACATCACCCGCGAGGAGGCGGCCGCCCTGGTCCGCCGCTTCGACGGCGAGTTCCCCCGGAGGTGGCACAGGGAGTTCTTGGGCTATCTCAGCATCACCGAGGAGCATTTCTGGGAGGTGGTGGACAGGTACCGCCGCCCGCACATCTGGAAGCGGGAGAATGGGGCCTGGGTCCTGCGCAAGTCCATCTGCGACGAATACCCGGCGCTGGACGTCCCTCCAGGCTATCTCACCAGCATGACCCCCCCACCACCGACGGCATGAGGCGGGGGAAGTTCTTCCGGGCCGGGCGGGCCGCGGGGCCGCGCGCCACGGGAAAGGAGGCCGCGGGATGCGGTTGTCTCTGAATCCGGCCTCCCTGGCGTCTTACGTCCAGCGGCAGCTGGAGGCCTTCTTCCCGGATCCGCTCCCCGCCCTCCTCCCCCCCGTGGTCGTGGACGAGGCGCTGGAGCGGACGGCGCGGTGCTTTTCCGCGGTGCGCAGCCGCTACTTCCACCAGGAGGGGGAGGCGGTCTTCAACCACCTGAACGGCGACCAGTACAGCATGTTCCTCTACCTGCTGTCCAACGCGCTGTACAAGAACGGCGGCGCGACGCCGCTCTGCGACAAGATCTTCTCCCTCAACAAACTGTTGCACGGAATTGACGTCTTCTACGAGGTCGAGCTGCCCTCCATTTTCCTGTTCTGCCATCCCCTTGGCACCGTCCTGGGCCGGGCCCGCTACGCCGACTACCTCCTCGTGAACCAGAACTGCACCGTGGGGGCCGCCCGGGCCGCGGAGGACAACAGGCGGGGGGTGTATCCCACCCTGGGCCGACACGTGTCGTTGTACGCCGGGGCTTCCGTGCTGGGAGCCTGCACCATCGGCGACTACTGCAAGATCGCGGCGCACTCCCTGATCATGAACCAAGATCTCGCCCCCGGCATGGTCTACATGGGCACGCCGCAGAGCAGCACGGTCAGGCGGTATCCGCCCCCCGACAACAGCTGGCTGTAGCGGGCGTTCCACACCGTCTCCGGACCCCAGGCGACCCCGCCCACGGAGGTGTTCATGAGCGTTGAAGAGACGATCCGGCAAGCGATGGCGCCCTTCGCCAACAACCCCATCCCCGAGGACCCCCACGCCTCCCTTTTCGAGCTCGGCGTGATTGACTCCTTCGGCCTGATGGATCTGTTGAACGCGCTGGAGGAGGCCCTCGGCGTGCACGTGCCCGACGCGGACCTGGTCCCGAAGCGGTTCGAGACCATTTCCAAGATCGCGGACTACTTCGAAAGCAACGGGAAGCCGAAGTCTTGAGGCGCCTTTTCGCCTCTCCTCGCATTCGTCCGCGCCGGCAGGCGGCCGTCCCCGGGGCCGTGCGGCAGGTAGGGTGAAATGCCCATGATCTCGGTGGCGGGTTTCGGGCATCACGTTCCAGAAGGGGTCCTCTCCAACGCGGCCCTGGAAGCCGAGTTCGGCCTCGAGCCGGGCTGGATCCCGTCCGTTTCGGGCATCCTCCGGCGACGGTGCATCTCGGAGGGGGAGACGATCCTCGATCTCGCCCATGCGGCCGCCCAGGGCGCACTGGCCGACGCCGGGATGGAGGCGGACCGGTTGGGCGCCATCCTCGTGGGGACGGGGACCCCCCCGCGCCAATTTCCAGGGCTCTCCGCGGACCTCCAGCAACGGCTCGGCGTGCAGAACATCCCGGCCTTCGACATCCACCTGGCCAGCGTGGGCGGCCTCTTCGCCATGGGGGTGGCGGTGGACCTGTGCCCGCGGTACGGTCCCGTCCTGGTCGTCGGCGCGGAGGTCATGTCCGCCGTCATGGCCCGCCCCCCGCGGGTGAAGGAGACGGCGATCCTCTTCGGCGACGGGGCCGGCGCGTGTGTCGTCGGCCCCGGGCCGGGGAAGTTCGAAGTGGTGGACGTCCGGCTCAGGAGCGATTCCACCCTCGCCTCGGAGCTGCGCCTGGATTTCGCGGCGCCGCTGAGCATGAACGGGCGCGCCGTCATTCTCCAGGCCAACCGGAAGCTCCAGGGGGTGATCCTGGAGCTGCTGTCCGGCAACGGCCTCGGCGTCGCCGACGTGGAGCGGTTTCTCTTCCACCAGGCGAACCTGAACCTGCTCAAGCAGGTGGGCCAGTCGCTCAAGATTCCGGAAGAGCGGGTGTTCGTGAACCTTCAGGACTACGGCAACACTTCCGCGGCCTCCGTTCTCATCGCGGCCTCCGAGTCCCTGCGCCGCGCCCCCCTCCGGCCGGGGGCGCACGTGGTCCTCGCGGCCTTCGGGGCGGGGATGAGCTGGGGGGGGCTGCTGTTGAGGGCGGGAGGCTCCCGGTGATCGGGGGGCGGCGCCGTTCCGGACACCCCGGGGGAGACGCTTCCTGATGCGCCGCCGCTGACGGGGAGACGCGATGCGCTATCAAACGTGTTTGCTACGGCAGGACCAGACCCTGCGGGACGGCTTGGCCTCCCTGGACAAGTCGGGGCTGGAGATCGTCCTGGTGGTCAACGAGGAGCGCCGGCTCACGGGGATCCTCACCGACGGCGACGTGCGCCGGGCGCTCCTCCGAGGGGCCGGGCTGGAGGACCGCCTGGGTCCCCACATGCAGCGGGACTTCACCTGCGTGACGCAGCGGGCCGGGCGCGCCGAGGTGTTGGATTTGATGCAAGCCCGGGGCATCAGCCAGATCCCCATCGTGGACGAGCAGCAACGCCTGGTGGGGCTCCACACCCTCCACGACATACTCGGCGCGGCCCAGCGCCCCAACTGGGCCGTGATCATGGCGGGCGGCCGGGGAGAGCGCCTCCGCCCCCTTACCGACACCGTGCCGAAACCCATGCTCCGCATCGCGGGGCGCCCCATCCTGGAGCGGATCATCCTGCACCTCGTGGGCTTCGGGATCCGCAGGATCTTCATCTCGGTGAACTACATGGCCGAGGCGATCGAGGGCCACTTCGGAGACGGCAGAACCCTCGGGTGCGAGATCCGCTATCTGCGGGAGGACAAGCCGCTAGGGACGGGAGGGGCGCTGTCGCTCCTCCCCGAGCGCCCCTCGCACCCCTTCCTGGTCCTGAACGGGGACCTGTTGACGCAGTTCGACGCAGGCCGGATGCTCGCGTTTCACGAGGAGGGCGGCTACCGGGCCACCGTGGCCGTCCACGAATACGTCCACACGGTCCCGTACGGGGTGGTGGAGGTGAACGACGGACGGATCCTTGGCCTGAGGGAGAAGCCAGCGGAGATGTGGCACGTGAACACCGGCATTTACGTTCTGGACCCCGTCCTGCTGGAGCGCGTTCCGAAGGAGACGCACTTCCCCCTGCCGGCCCTCGTGGAGGAGTGTCTGGAGAAGGGCGAGCGCGTCGGCGCCATCCGGGTCGAGGAGGACTGGATAGATGTGGGCCACCACCACGAGCTGAAGCGCGCCCGCGGAGAGGGGGACAAGCCGTGAGCTGGGCAGGACGCAAGGTCCTCGTGACGGGGGCGGACGGGTTCATCGGGAGCCACCTGACGGAGCGGCTGGTGGCGCTCGGCGCGGACGTGCGGGCCTTCTGCCTGTACAACTCCAACGGCTCCTGGGGATGGCTCGACGGCGCGGAGCCCGCGGTGCACAGGAGCCTCGACGTCCGCCTGGGCGACATCCGCGACGCGCGGTTCGTGGAGGAGGCCTGCCGCGGCGTGGAGACGGTCTTCCACCTGGCCGCGCTCATCGCCATCCCCTACAGCTACGCGGCCCCCGAGTCCTTCGTGGACACCAACGTCAAGGGCACGCTGAACGTGCTGGAGGCGGTCCGGCGGGCCGGCTGCCGCCGGATGGTGCACACGTCCACCAGCGAGGTCTACGGCACGCCCGAAAGCCTGCCCATCCGCGAGACACACCCGCTGCAGGGCCAGTCGCCCTACAGCGCGTCGAAGATCGCCGCGGACAAGCTCTGCGAGGCCTACCACCTCTCCTTCGGCCTCCCCGTCGTGACCCTTCGCCCGTTCAACACGTACGGGCCGCGCCAGTCCACCCGCGCGGTGCTCCCCACCCTGCTCGTCCAGCTCCTCGCGGGCCGCGCGGAGGTGAAGCTCGGCCGCCTGGACCCCCGGCGCGACCTGACCTTCGTGGCCGACACGGTGGAGGGGTTCGTGAGGGCCGCCGAGGCCCCCGGCGCGGAGGGCGAGGTGGTCCAGCTGGGCACGGGCCGCACGGTCTCCGTGGGGGAGCTCTTCGAGGCCGCCTGCCGCGCCCTCGGCGTCCGGGCGGAGGCGGTCCAGGAGAAAGAGCGCCTGCGCCCCGACAAGAGCGAGGTGATGGTGCTCCTCTCCGACCCCGCCAAGGCGAAGGCCCTCCTGGGATGGGAGGCTGCCACGGCGCTGGAGGAGGGCCTCCTGCGCACCGCCCGCTGGATCGAGAAGAACCTCGCCCTCTACGATCCCGAGCGCTACCATGTCTGATGCCAGGTTGCGATCTATCGTGCACGATTCGCCTTCCGGAGCTTTGCTTCGGACGGCGGAGAAGTTCCTCGCGGGATTCGGGGGGGACTCTCGGCGATCCGGAGGTTTGTTTTGCCAACCATGACCCCCGAGGCCGGGACCGCCCGCGGCGACGGCCGGAGGTTCTCGCGGACCTTCCTGGCGTGGCTCTGCGCCCTGTCCGGCGCCTACCTGGCGCTCGCGGTGTGGGTAGACCCGCGCGGGGACTTCGGGATCCGCGTCTTCCCCACGGTCTCGCTGGACTCGCGGAAGGAGAAGATGTACCTCTTCGACCGGAGCAACCGAACCCGGCCGGTGCAGGGGCTGGTGCTCGGGTCGAGCCGGGCGATGAAAGTCGCGCCCGAGGACCTCGGCCGGCTCACGGGCAAGAGGTGGTTCAACTTCTCCGTGGACAGCGCCCGCGCCGAAGACTACCTCGCCATCTACCGCTGGGCGCGCCGGCGGGACCCGGGCCTGGACTCGGTCCTGCTCGGACTCGACGTGGAGGCGTTCCACGACGGGGTCGGGTTCGACGACCGCCTCAAGGCCTGCCCGGAGCTGATGAGGGCACTGGAAGGCGGAGGGGCGGGAAGCGGGGGCGGAGCGCCCCTCGGCGACGCGCTCACCCGGCTCAAGACCGTCATGAGCCGGTTCTACGCGCAGGACGTGGTTCGCTCCCTCCAGATCGCGGTGCACCGGCCTCCGGTCCTGATGAGCTTCGACGGCGCGGGCTACCTGCACTACGTGCGGTGGGAGGGACAGCGGCGCGACGGCTCCTTCGACCTCCAGGCGAACCTCGCCGGGAGCCGCGAGGAGTACCTCCGGAGGTTCAAGGAGATGCGGGGCCTCTCGGAGGAGCGGAAACTCCGGCTCCGGACCCTCCTCGGGGAAGCGCGGCGGGACGGCGTGCGCGTCGTGCTGTGGCTCACGCCCCTCCACCCGGACCTGGCCGCCTACCTCGCGCGCGAAACGCGCTACCCCGCGCTGCTCTCTGCCGCGCGCGAGTTCGCCGCCGCGAGCGCGAAGGAAGCGGGCGCTCCCTTCCGCGACTTCAGCGAGCCGGGCGGCTTCGGCGGGACGGAGACGGGGTGGTACGACGGGGGGCATGTGGACGAGAGCAACGCGGCGCTGATCGTGCGCGCGCTGGCCCGCGACCGGGAAAAGAATGGTCTTTAACTCGAACGTCTTCCTCTTCCTGTTCTTCCCGGTGGTCTTCAGCCTCTTCTGGCTCTCAAAGACCAAGCGCCAGCGGTACCTCCTGCTCACGGTGAGCGGGTACGTCTTCTACGGCTACTGGGACTGGCGCTACTGCTTCCTGCTCGCCTTCTCCAGCCTGGTCAGCTTCTTCTCCGCGCTCCTCATCCAGCGTTCCGCCACCGCCGGCAGGCGCCTGCTCTGGATGGCGACCTCCATCACCGTGGACCTGGCGCTGCTCGGTTTCTTCAAGTACTACAACTTCGCCGCCGGGACCCTCAACGGCCTGGCGGGGGAAGCCGCCCTCCCCATCCTCAACATCATCCTGCCGGTGGGGATCAGCTTCTACACCTTCCACACCATCTCCTACATCGTGGATGTGGCCCAGGGCCGGGTCCGCGCCACCGGCAACATCTGGGAGTACTTCACCTACGTCTGCCTCTTCTCGCAGCTCGTGGCCGGCCCGATCGTCCGGTTCCGCCAGATCGAGGACGACCTGGAGCACATTGACCGGAGCCTCCCCGAGGACTACGTCGCCCGGGGGGTGGGCTTCTTCGCGGTCGGCATGGTCAAGAAGGTGATCCTCGCCGACACGCTGGCCCAGTTCGTCAACCCCATGCTCTCGGACTACGGGGCGCTCTCCACGTGGGGCGCGTGGGGGGCGGCGCTGGGGTACACGTTCCAGCTCTACTACGACTTCAGCGGGTACTCCGACATGGCCATCGGGCTCGGGTACCTGTTCGGCATCCGGATCCCCCAGAACTTCAACGTCCCCTATCAGGCGCTGGGCATCCGGGATTTCTGGCGCCGCTGGCACATCAGCCTCTCGAGCTGGCTGCGGGATTACCTCTACATCTCCCTGGGCGGAAACCGCCGCGGGGCGCTGCGCACGGATCTCAACCTGATGCTCACGATGCTCCTGGGCGGGCTCTGGCACGGCGCGAACTGGACCTTCGTCGCGTGGGGCGCCTACCACGGACTCCTGCTCATCCTGGACCGCCTCGCGGGGCCGCTGACGGCGCGGCTGCCGAAGCCCCTGTTCCGGGGGCTCACGTTCGTCCTGGTCATCGTCGGATGGGTGCTGTTCCGGGCCACGGACTTCCACATGGCCGCGGTCTGGCTGGGAAAAATGTTCGGGCTCGACCGGTCTGGAGCGGCGGGCGCGCCGGCCCTGCTGGCCGGCCTCATCGGGCTCTGCCTCCTCGCGGCGAACGGCCTCCCGTCGAGCTGGGAGTTCCCCTACAAGGCCAGCCACCGCTGGGCCGCGGCCAGCGCCGCCGCCCTCTTCTGCGCCTACCTGTTCATGAACGGCCGCGACACGGTCTTTCTCTATTACCAGTTTTGAGAAGAGAGATTCCATGAGCATGGAAACCATCCCGCTCTCCGTCCCCTGCCTGGAAGGCAACGCCGAGCGCTACCTCCGGGAGTGCGTCGAGACCAACTTCGTCTCCTCGGTGGGGCCCTTCGTGGGCCGCTTCGAGGTGGAGTTCGCCGCCCGTGCGGGGGCTGGCCACGCCGTCGCCTGCGCCAACGGGACCGCCGCGCTCCACGTGGCGCTCAAGGTGGCGGGCGTCGGGCCGGAGGACGACGTCCTGGTGTCGGACTTCACCTTCGTGGCGACGGTGAACCCCATCACCTACCTGGGGGCCCGGCCGGTCCTGGTGGACGCCGACCTGGCCACCTGGAACCTCGCCCCGGACTTCGTGGTGGCGGAGCTCGAGCGCCGGGCGCGCGCGGGCGCGAAGATGCCCAAGGCCGTCCTCGCGGCCCACATCCTGGGGCTTCCGGCCGACCTGGCCTCCGTTGCGGAGGCGTGCGCACGGCACGGCGTGGTTCTCGTGGAGGACGCGGCGGAGGCCCTCGGCGCCAGCTACGCCTCGGGGCCCCTCGCGGGCCGCCAGGTTGGGACCGTGGGGCTCCTCGGCTGCTTCAGCTTCAACGGGAACAAGATCATCACCACGGGCGGCGGCGGGATGATCGCCACCGCGGACGGGGCGCTGGCCAAGCGGGCCAAACACCTCACCACCCAGGCGAGGCTGCCCGGGCCCGAGTATCTCCACGACGAGATCGGCTTCAACTACCGGCTGACCAACCTGAACGCGGCCCTCGGCGTGGCCCAGCTCGAGAAGCTCGGGGCCTTCATCGAAAGGAAGCGCGCGATCGCGGCACGGTACGACGAGGCTCTCGCAAACCTCCCCGGCGTAACGGTCCCGCCGAGGCCCTCCTGGGCCGGCCCCACCCTCTGGCTTTACTCGATCCTCGTGGATCCCGAGGAGGCGGGCCTTGACCGGAAGGCGCTCTTCGAGCGCTTGGCCGCGGAGGGCATCGAGACGCGCCCCGTCTGGGCCCCGGCCCACCTCATGCCCTTCTATCGGGACGCGCCCCGTCTGGGCGGCGCGGTGGGCGAGCGGCTCTTCGCCCAGGGCCTGAGCCTGCCGTGCAGCGTGTCGCTCACCGAAGCCCAGCAGGAGCGGGTGATCGAATCCCTCCTCGCCCATCTCGCCGAAGCGGGGGCGTGCTGAGTAGCATGACGGAACCGGATGGTGAGACGGGCGGCCTGCGCGCGCGGGCCGGCGGAGCGATGACCGCTCCGTCGGTGCCGCTGCGACGGGGCTGGCGGGCCGTCTTCGAGTACGCGCGAAGCCCCGTCATGGCCTCCGTGGCTCAGATCAGCGCCGGGAACCTGGCGGTCCTGGCGATCCAGGTGGCGACGGGGTTCCTGATGGCCCGCTGGGTCGCCCCCTACGACATGGGCGTCTGGAACACCGTCAGCATCGTCCTGGTGTACGCGCCCTTCCTCACGCTGGGCGTCTTCAGCGGGCTCAACCGGGAGCTCCCCTACCTCGTCGGGCGGGGCCTCGGCGAAGAGGCCCGCGGCATGGCGGAGGCAGCGTACGGGTGGGCCGTGGCGCTGGCCGCGGTCACCTGCCCGGCGGTCCTCGTGGTCACGGCCTGGTTCTTCGCGCGCGGCCAGGCCAAGCTGGCGTGGGCGGCGCTGGCGCTGGGGGTGACGGCCTTCTTCTGGTGGTTCTCCGCCTACCTGGGCACCACCTACCGGACGCACCACGAGTTCGGCCGCCTCGCCCGGAACAACACCATCGTCGCGCTCGTGGGAGTCGTCCTGATGCTCCTTGTGAGGCAGTACGGCTTCCATGGGATGCTCGTCCGGGCCGCCCTCCTCGGTTTTCTCGCGGTCGCGGCCCTCCACTTCCGGCGCCCGATTCCCGTGCGTCCGAGGTGGGGGACGGCGCGACTCGTCTCTCTGGTGAAGGTCGGCGTACCGATCTATATCCTAGGCCAGCTCTCCGCCCTCCAGGGCTCCCTCGACCGCGTCTTTCTCATGCAGTCCACCCACGCCCTCGGACTGTACACCCTCGCGCTCCAGGCCGGCACGGCGGCGAGCCTCGTGCCGAACTCCTTTTCCACGGTGGTCTACCCCCGGATGGCGCAGCGCTACGGCGAGACCCAGCGGGCCGGGGGCCTCTGGGTGCTGGCCGCCAAGGCGTCGCTCGCGGCCTCGGCTCTCGGCGCCGCGGTCGGCATCGCGGGCTGGGTCGCGACGCGGTACGTGGTAGAGTGGTTCCTCCCGAACTACGTCTCGGGAATCCGGGCCGCCCAGTGGGCCTCCTTCCTCGGCCTGGCGATGGGGCTCTACGTCTTCAACAACATCTTCAACATCATCAAGCGCCAGGACCTGTACCTGATCGGTTGGAGCGTCGGGATAGCCGGCTATTGGGCTGCCTGGAAGCTCCTGACGCGCGCGCCAGGAGCCGACCTCACCGTCGCCGCCGCCCAGGCCATGCTGGTCAGCACGTTCCTGTTCTCGCTGGTGAGCGTCGGCACGAGCTGGTGGGCGTGCGCTGCCCACGACCGGCGTGCGGCCCGGGTGGGATAGACCCGTGGAAGAGAAGCGGACCTTTGAGGTTTTTCAAGAAACGCTGGCAGCCTACATCTCCGCCAACCCGAAGTACTATGGGATTTACCTTCCCTCTATCCTCATCGCACCGAGTCGGGCCGAGCAGGTCAAGACGGCCGCGGGGTTCGCCCGCGCCGAGCTCTCCGCCCTGAGGCCTCCCTCGAACGGTGGGGGCCTCCCTTTCGTGGAGATCCTCGTAGACGCCAGCCTGGGGGCCTTTCACGCCGACGCCTGGCTCCCGGTGGCCCGGGACCTGGCTTGGAGAGGGGCGAGGGTCGGGTTTACCACGAATCAGCCCCACCTCGACGAAGAGGTGAGGGCCCGCGTGACCGCCTGCGACCTCGGGGCGCTCCCGGTCCTCGGGGTCCCCGTGAACACGCCCTGCGGCCTCCGGCGCCGGGCGGGATCGAAGGGAGTCCGAAGGGCCTCCGTGCCGGCCAAGGGGCTGCTGCGCCTCGCCCTCGTCACGATGCAGAGGGCCATTGACCGGCTCACCGAGCGCTGGGAGGTTCTGCTCGCGCCAATGGGCGTCCGGGCAGTGGTTTCCACCAGCCCCCTGGGTCTCTGGACCAGCACGCTGTTCCTCGCGGCCCGTCGGTTGGGCATCTCCACGGTCCTGGTCCAGCAGGGCCTTCCGAACGGCTCGCTCTACCGGAACACGACCTGCGACTGCGCTGTCGTCTGGTCGGGCCTAGGCGAGAGGATGTTGCGCCAGTGCGGTTGGGCGGAGAGCCACATCGCCATCGCCGTGAACCCGATGCTGCCCTCGGAGGAGGAGCGCCGCCTGCTGCGGGAACGGCGGCGAGCCGAGTTGAACCTCGGTGCCGAAGAGCCGGTCGTCCTGTTCCTCGGGGGCAAGTCGGTGGACCGAACCCTGGCCTGGGAGACCTACCCCGGGATGTGCCGGGCGTTCGCGGAGGGGGTCTCCAGGACCCCCGGAGCGAGGCGCCCGAGAGTCCTGTTCCGGCAGCACCCCACCGAGCTTGCGCCGGAGACCGAGCGGATTCTGAGGGCTTCGGGAGTGGACCCCATGGTGTCCCGCGGAGCCTCCCTCGTGGAGGACATCGCCGCGGCCGATGTGGCCCTGAGCACGGGTTCCACCGCCCTGGAGACCGCCTACCTGATGGGCCTCCCCATTGCCGATGTGAACGTGGCCGAGATTCCGTTCGGCGAGGCGGACTTCCGCTGGATCGGGGCGCCCCTCCTGGTGACCGCCGAGGAAGTGGCCGGGTTCCTCTCGGGGGATTACCGCGCGGTGCCGACGGCCCCGCTGCCTCCCCGCCGCTCTGCCGCCGAGGAGATCCTGGAACTCGTCTCCCCCCCGAGCTTCCCGGGAAGCCAGGGCATGCGGGGTGGCGGGGTAAGGGGGAGAGGAGAATGAAGAGGCACCGGCTGCGCGAGAAGGCCTTCAGCATTTGGGAGCGGGGCACGAGGCTCCTGTACACCTGGCTCCAGAGGGGGCGCTTCCACACTTGGGGGGCCTGCTCGCGCGTCTCCCCGGGACTGGTGGTGAGCTGCCCGTGGGCCATCGCGGTCGGCGGCGGGGTCACGATCTCGGACCACGCCACCCTCAACGTGAAGGACTTCCGGACGGACGGGCGCGCCACGCTCGTCATCGGAGACCGCGTCTACATCGGGCGCTTCGTGCACATCAACGCCTGGCAGGACGTCGTGATCGAGCCCGACGTCCTGATCACCCACCGGGTCCTCCTAGGAGACGAGGACCACGTGTACGACGACCCCTCGGTGCCCATCCGCCAGCAGGGGAGCAAGTGCAAGGGCCCCGTGCGCCTGAAGGCGGGTTGCTGGATAGGAACCGGGGCCGCCATCCTGCCCAACGTGACTATCGGCCGGAACGCCGTCGTCGCGGCGAACGCCGTGGTGACCAAGGATGTCCCCGACCACGCCGTGGTGGCAGGCAACCCAGCGCGCGTGATCAAGCAGTTGATGCCCCCCCGGGCAGCGGAGTCCGAACGGCCGTGAGGCACCTGTTTCTGACCGACTGCTTTCCTCCGCCGCTCGAGGGCGGGTCGGTGGTCTTTCTCCACAATCTGATCTCCCACTTGCCGCCCGAGGACGTTCTGGTGCTCACCAACGCGAGGCCGGGCCAGGAACCCTTCGACCGCGCCGAGCGCTACCGGATCGTCCGGAGCGGCATCCCCTGGCACGGTTTCGGCAAGGCCTGGCAGGCCCGCGTGGTCCTCCGCTGGGCCCGGTTGCTCTCGGCTCTCCTGCGCAGGGAGCGTTTCGACCTGGTCCACGCCGGGGACTTTTTCCTCTCGGGCGTGACCGCGTGGTGGACGTGGAGGAGGAAAAAAATCCCCTACGTCCTCTACGCCTACGCCGAGGAACTTAACTGCCAGCTCAAGCGACGCGACCGGTTCTGGGGCGCGCTGAAGGGCCGGGTCTACAGGCGGCTCGCGCGCGACGCCGCCGGGATGGTCGTCGTCTCCGACTACACGGCGTCCTTGCTGGAGCAGTTCGGCGCCCCGCGGGAAAAAATCCTGAAGATCGTGCCCATGGTGGCGCCCGGCGCGGAGGTCGCGCCGGAGGGCCTCCGGGAGGCGCGGAGGCGCTGGAATCTCCCAGAGGGCGAGAAGGTCATCTTCACGGCCGGCCGGATGATCGAGAGAAAAGGCCAGGACAAGCTGATCGAGGCGCTCCCCGAGGTTCTGGAGCGGGTGCCGGGAGCGCGGCTCCTCGTGGCGGGGCGGGGACCCGAGGAAGAGCGGCTCCGGGCGCTGGCCGCCGGAACCGGAGTAGGGGACCGGGTGGTTTTCGCGGGGTTCGTGCCGGACGAGGAGCTGCCGGCCCTCTTCGAACTTTGTGACGTCTTCGCCATGCCCCACCGAGAGCTTCCGAACGGCGACACGGAGGGGTGCCCCACGGTCTTCCTGGAGGCCGGCGCGCACGGGAAACCCGTGGTGGGAGGGCGCGTGGGAGGTGTGCGCGACGCCATTCTGGACGGGGAGACGGGCCTGATCGTGGACGGCGAGCAGACGGGACAGATCGCCCGGGCCCTCGTCCGGCTGCTGGCGGATCCCGCGCTGGCGCGGAGACTCGGCGAGAACGGCCGCAGGAGGGTCCTGGAGGAGCTCGCCCCCGAGAGGGGGGCAAAAAGGCTGATCGAATACTGCCACACCATCCTGTCCGGAGGGGCCGCCGCATGACCCGGCGGGCTTTGGTCACGGGCGGCGCGGGCTTCATGGGCGCCCACTTGGCGGCCCTTCTGTGCCGCGACGGGTGGGAGACGATCGTGGTGGACGACTGCTCCGCGGGGTCCCTCGGCAACTTCCGCTATCTGGGCATCAAGCCGGAGGTCCGGGCCGCGGACCTGTCGGATCCCCGCGCCCTCGACGGCTGGGGCGGGCCCATCCCCGACGTCATCTTCCACCTGGCGGGGAGCGCGAACGTCGCGCGGTCCGTCGAGCAACCCATGGCCGATTTCGAGGCCACCCTCCGCTCGACGCTCCACGTGCTCGAGTTCGCCAGGAGGCGCGGCGTCCCCAAGCTGGTTTTCCCCTCCACGGCCTCGGTGTATAAGCCGGGTGTCCCCATGCCCGTCGGAGAAGACGCGCCCATCCACGCCAGCTCTCCCTACGGAGCGGCGAAGGTCGCCGCGGAGAACTACTGCTTCGCCTATGCCACCAGCTACGGCCTCGACGTGACCGTCCTGCGCTTTTTCAGCGTCTACGGGCCGCTCATGCGGCGATTCGCCATCCACGATTGGGTGCGCAAGCTCCAGCGCGACCCCTCCCGGTTGGAGATCCTGGGCAACGGAGAACAGGTGCGCGAGTACCTCTACGTGGACGACGCCGCGCGGGCCTTCCTCCTGGCCGCGGAGCGCGGGGGGGCAGGAGAGGCCTACAACGTCGGGACCGGCGTTCCCGTGCGCATTCGCGACCTGGCCCGGAAGGTCATCGAAGCCATGGGGCTCGAGGGGGTCCGCGTGGAGCCCACGATGAAGTCCTGGCCGGGAGACGTCCAGGCGTGGTACGCCGACACGGCGAAGCTCGCGCGGCTCGGGTTCGCACCGAAGGTCGGCTTCGACGAGGGGCTCCGCAACACCGTTCTCTACCTGAAGGAGCCTCCGGACCCGGCCCCGTTCCCATGACCTCCAGGATGCGAAGGCACCGCCTGCGGCCCTCGGGCGCACGCCGCTCCGCGGTCCGTGAAAGGTAGACGCGAACGATGCGCAAGCTCACCTTCCTGCTGCTGTGGCTTCTGGTGTTCACGATTCCGTGGGAGGAGGCGCTCGCCATTCCCGGCGTGGGCACAATTTCCCGGATCGTGGGCTATTCGCTGCTGTTCTTCGGCTTTCTGGTCGTCCTCTCCCAGGGAAACTTCAAGAGGATTGACGGAGCGCACGTCCTGATGGCGGCCTACGTGTGCTGGTGCGGGGCTACGGTGGCCTGGTCCTTGGATGCGGACTACAGCTGGGAACGAACCCTCACCTACATCCGCGTGGCCGGCCTGGGCTGGCTCACGTGGGAGTTCGCTCCGACCCAAGCAGAACAGTTCAAGTTGATGAAGGCTTACGTAGCGGGCTGCTGGGTGCCCATCGTGAGCACCTTTTGGGCGGCCTGGGGGGGCAGGAATGCCCTGGCGACCAGCGCGCAATCCCGCTATCGCGGCGCGGGGATGAACGAAAACGACCTCGCGGCGATCCTTGCGATCGGCATTTTGTTCGCAGCTTATCTGGCCATGGTTTCCACCTTCCGGTGGAAGTCCGGCCGGTGGCTGTGCTGGCTCTTCTGCCCGGCGGCGTTCCTGGCCATCCTCCTCACGGGGTCGAGGACGGGCATCCTCGCCCTGCTCGCGGGTGCGGCCGTCTTCTCGGTGGGTATGGCCGTGTATTTTCGGACCAAGGTCGGTGCCACGCTCGCCCTTCTTGCCATGCTGGTGCCGTCCGTGTACCTGGCCCCCCGGTTCGTCCCGTCGTCCACGCTCCAGCGCGTCCGCACGACGGGCCACGAGATTCAATACGGGACCTGGTCCGACCGCCGCACGATTTACCAGATCGGCTGGTACGCCTTTCTCGACTACCCGGTGGCGGGGGTGGGAGTGGGCGCCTTCTATCTCGCCCTGTACGAAAAATCCGGCTGGATGAAGGACGCGCACAGCACCTATTTGAACGTGCTGGTGGGGACGGGGATGATCGGGATGCTCTTCTTCCTTGCCATCCTCTTCCGGGTTCTGAGGCTCGTCTGGCGGCTGCCGTCGCGCGACCGGTTCCTGTGGTTCGCCGTGCTGACGGCGTGGATGGTCACGGGGGTCACCACGAGCTGGGACTACCGGAAGGTGACCTGGTTCATCTTCGGGCTGGCCCTTTCGCAGGCCGCCTCGTACCTGCCGCCGGTCCGGAGAGCCGGGTCTGTCCCGCTGCGGCCCGCCGCAACGGGTCTGAGAACCAGACGCGGGGTGGCGGGCGGATGATTCCCGAGGCGGCCCGCGGGAAGTTCCCTACGCCTGCCGGGGGAGGGGAGAGTTCGGCGTGTGCGGTTTTCTAGGGCGCGTCTCTCCGGACGTCCCCTCCCTCGGGACGGACGTGCTGAACGCGGCGAGGGACCTGCTCGCCCACCGCGGGCCCGACTCGGCCGGTGCGTTCACGGACGGCCCCCTGTACCTGGGGTTCCGCCGCTTGGCGATCCTCGATCTCTCGCCCTCCGGAGACCAGCCCATGTGCGACGCGCCGGACGGGGCGTGGATCGTGTTCAACGGCGAAATCTACAACTACGTGGAGCTCCGCGCGGAACTCGAGTCGAAGGGACATGCGTTTCGGACGCGGACGGACACGGAGGTCCTCCTCGCGCTCTACCGCGAACACGGCACCGAAATGTTCTCGAAGCTCAACGGCATGTTTTCGATCGCCCTATACGACACGACCAGGCGGAAGGTGGTGCTTGCCCGGGACCGCATGGGCAAGAAGCCCCTCTTCTATTACGGCACCGGGGGACGGCTCTCCTTCGCCTCGGAGATCAAGGCGCTCCGGCCCCTGCCCGACTTCCCCTCCGGGGTGGACGCGGACGCGCTCAACCTCTATTTCCGCTTGGGGTGGGTTCCGGGCTCGTTCTGCATCTTCAAGGGCGTCCAGAAGCTGCCCCCTTCGGCCTGGCTCGAATTCGACCTCCCTTCCGGGGTGCTCCGCGGCCCCTTCCGCTACTGGTCCCTCCCCGCCGTGGAATACGATGAGGGGCCGGGCGAAGAGGAGTGGGTGGACCGCGTCGAGGAGGCCCTCTGGGAGGCCACGCGGATTCGCCTCCGGTCCGACGTGCCGCTGGGCGTCTTTCTCTCGGGGGGCATTGACTCGGGTCTGATCGCTGCGGCCGCCTCGCGCCACCGGGGGCCGGACCTGCAGGCGTTGACCATCGCGTTTCCCGGCTGGCCGTCGGACGAGAGCGTCGCCGCCCGGTCCACGGCGGACCACCTTGGCGTCCAATCGGTGGTCAGGCCCGCTGGCGACGGCGTGGACGAGCCGGCGGAGTCGGTGCTCGGACATTTCGACGAGCCCTTCTCCGACATGTCGGCCCACCCTACCGCCCTGGTCTGCCAGACGGCGCGGAGAGAGCTGACCGTGGTGCTCTCCGGCGACGGCGGGGACGAAGTCTTCGCAGGGTATCCTCATCACGTGAAGGCGCGCACCTGGGCCCCGCTCGACCGCATTCCCCTGCCGGCCCGGCGGCTAGCGTCCCTCGGCGCCGCCTCGCTGTTGCCCGGGGGGTCCCGCTTCCGGAGGATGGCCCGGAGGTTCGGCCGGCCGGTGGCCGTGTGGGGGGCGGGGTGCACGCTCGACCCGTATGCCGAGTGGCGCCGCTCCCACCTTCGCCCCGAATACCTGGAAGAGGAACCCCTCGGCCGCGCGCTGGCCGCGCTGGAGGACCTGCCTCCCCGGGGCACCCATCCCCTCGACGCCGCGCAGCGCTTCGACATGCGTCTCTACATGCTCGACGACATCCTCGTCAAGGTGGACCGCATGAGCATGCGGCATTCTCTCGAGGTCCGCTCGCCCTTCCTGGACCACCGCGTGATCGAACTGGCGCTCCGGATCCCACCGCGGTTCAGGGTCCGCAAGGGGGCCAACAAGCACCTTCTGCGGCGCCTGGCGCGCAGGCACCTCCCGCCGGCGGTGGCCGCGGCGCCGAAGCAGGGGTTCGGCATCCCCCTTCAACGGTGGATCTTCGAAGGCCGCGCACGGGAGCGCTTCCGCGCCGCGCTGCTGGCCGAAGACGCGAGGTTCCCGGGGCCGCTCCTGCCCGGGAAGGCGGAGGAACTGTGGCGCGAGGCCCAGCGGCGGGAGGACCTGGTGCACCCCCTGTACGCCCTCCTGGCGCTGAAGCTCTGGCAGGAGAGGGTCGCTTGAGGAGGGGTTCCCAGTGAAGGTCCTGATGCTCCTCGAGGGCTTGGGCAGCGGCGGCGCGGAGCGCCAGATGTGCTTCCTCGCCGACGGGCTGCGACGCCGCGGGCATGAAGTCTCCGTCGCGACGTACTGCCCGCAGGACTTCTACAAGCCGCTGCTCGACCGAGCCGGCGTGGAGCACGTCCCGCTGTCCGCGGAGGGGCGCCTGGGGCGCGCGCGGGCCGTAAGGCGGCTCCTGAGGGGCCGGCGGGCCGACGTCGTCCTGGCGTTCCTCCAGGGGCCGTGCCTGTTCGCGGAGCTTGCTTCGCTCCCGTCGAGGAAGTGGGGTCTCGTGGTGTCCGAGCGCATCGCCGCACCCGCGCGACGCGGGTTCGATTGGCGGAGGGAGCTCCACCGGCTGGCGGACTGCGTGACGACGAACTCCCACACGAACCGCCTCCAGCTGGAGAAGACGGTCCCCGGTCTCGTCGGCAAGGTGATCACCGTGTACAACGCCGTAGACCTGGGCGCCTTTCGCCCCATCCCGCGGAGCGCCCTCAGCGGCGCGGGCCCGCTGAGGCTCGTCGTTGCCGCCACCTACCATCCCCGGAAGAACGTGGAGGGCCTCGTCCGGGCCGTGGCGCTCCTGCGCGCGACGCGGCCGGAGGTGGAGTGCCGCGTGGATTGGTACGGCGCGGTCCCCGAAGACCGGGGCGTCTACGAAGGCGCATCCCGGCTGATTCAGGAGCTGGGCCTGTCGGGGCGGTTCGAGCTGAGGCCGGCCACGCGCGACATTGTCGGGGTGTATCAGGACGCCGACGCCATCGTCCTGCCTTCCCACTACGAGGGGCTCCCGAACGCGATCTGTGAGGCCATGGCCTGCGGCAAGCCGGTCCTGATGAGCGCGGTCTGCGACGCAGGCAACCTCGTGCAGGAGGGCCGGAACGGGTTCCTCTTCGACCCCCGTTCGCCGGAGGAGATCGCGCGGGCCGTCGCCTCGCTGGAGTCCCTCGGGCCGGCCGGCCGGGAGGCCCTCGGGGAGGAGAGCCGGCGGATGGCCCGGCGGATGTTCGCCCCCGATGCGTACGTGGACCGGTACGCGGACATCCTCGAGGCCGCCGCCGCGCGGAACCGCGTGACCGTGTCCCATTGGGTGCCCGACGTCCCCGCGACGGCGGCCGCTTCGGTGGCCTAAGCCCCGGACGCGGGTGCGGAGAACGACCTTGAAGACGGCCCTCATCACCGGTTCCAGCGGTTTCTGCGCGCGTCACCTGATCCGTAGGCTCTCCGCCGAAGGGGGCTTTCGGCTCGTGGGGGCGGATGTCGCAGATCCGTCGGAAGCTGGGAGTATCCTCGACGGCTTCCTCCCGCTCGACCTCTGCGACGCCCCGGGCGTCTCGAATGCGCTGGAGCGGCTGCGGCCCGATGTGGTGTTCCACCTCGCCGGGGTGCAGAGCGGAGAGCCGCCGGCGATCTACAGAACGAACGTCCTCGGCACGGCGCACCTCCTCGAGACCGCGCGCGTCACCTGCCGCCGGGCGCGCGTTCTGGCGGTCGGCTCCGCCGCCGAGTACGGACCCGTGGAGCGAAAGGACCTCCCCGTGAAGGAGGAGACCCCATGCTCGCCGCGCGGACCCTACGGCGTGAGCAAGCACGCGTCCACGCTCATCGGACTGGACTACGCGCGGCGCCTCGGCATGAGGGTCGTCGTGGCCCGCCCCTTCAACGTCGTGGGCGCCGGCATCCCCCCGAGCCTCGTGGTCGGCGCCCTGGCGGCGAGGGCGCGCAAGGCGCTGGCGGCGGAGGGCGACCCTGTCATCCAGGTGGGGAACCTCGAGAGCATCCGGGACTTCATCGCCGTCGAGGACGTCGTGGACGCGTACGTGAAAATGGCCGCGGGAGAGCATTGGGGCGAGGTCTTCAACGTCTGCTCGGGCGAGCCGCACACCGTCCTCGAAGTAGCCGAGGCGCTGCTCTCCTTCGCGCCGAGGCCTGTCCGGCTCGAGGTGAATCCCGCCCTCGTCCGCGACGGCGAGGTGAGCGCCAGCTACGGCAGCTACGAGAAGGCGCGCGCGGCCTTCGGGTTCACGCCCGCCACGCGCCTGAAGGACGCTCTCCGGGTATGCTGGGCCGCGTCGGAAACGGGGGCCGGGACGTGAGGATCCTGATCTGCATGACGCACCTCTGTCCCTGGTCCATGTCCACAGCGGCCACGCTCCAGTCCCTCGACCACGAGGTCCACGTCTTCGACTTTGAGGATGTGCCGGAGGTCGGGTCCGTGAGCGGCAAGGTTGCGGGCGTCGTCGCCGACTTCGAGCGCTTTCGCCGGGACCAAGTCTCCGCGGTCCACCTCGCCCGGCCGCCGGTCCCGGGCAAGATGCGGTACGCCCTCTACGCGAGGCGCTTCGCCCGCCTGGCCCGGGATCTCCGGGCCGACATGGTGCTCACCCTCTACGGGGGTGGGTACACGCTCATGGCCTACTGGAGCGGCGTGCGTCCCTATTGCGCGTACGTCGTCGGCAGCGACGTCCTGCTGGCGGGGCGCTGGGTGCGGAGGATCAACCGGGCGACGCTCGCCGGGGCCTCGCGCGTTTTCGCCAACGGCGGGTACCTGGCCGCCTGCGCCCGCGAGCAGGCCCCGCGGGCCTCCGTCGTCCCGCTGCTGCTCGGGGTGGACACGCGGCTCTTCCATCGAGCGGAGCCCAGGCCGGGCCCTGTCCAGATCGTCTGCACGCGCGGGTTCGCGGCGGTGTACGACAACGCGGCAATCCTGCGGGCGGTGGCGCGGTTTCCGGAGGATGCGCCCGACTTCCGGCTGGTCTTCACTTCCGGAGGCGAGCTCCTGGAGGAGGCGCAAGGCCTGGCGGCGCAGATCCTTCGGCCGGCGCTCCGCGAAAAGGTGGCCTTCTGGGGCGGGGTTCCCTACGCCCGGCTGGTCGAGGCCCTTCACGATTCCGCAGTGTACGTCTCCACGTCCCGCTCCGACGGCACGGCGACTTCGCTTCTGGAGGCGCTGGCGTGCGGCCTCTACCCGGTCCTTTCGGACATCCCGCAGAACCGCGAGTGGGTGGACCCGGCGGCGGGCAACGGCCGGCTGGTCCCGCTGGACGACGACGTCGCGCTCTCCCAGGCCCTGCTCCACGCCGTGCGGACGGCGGGCGAGGGGGGGCGCCACGCCGCCGCCAACCGGGCCCAAGTGGAGGCGCGGGGCGACGCGGAGTCGAACCGTCGTGTGCTCGCCCGGATGCTAGAGGAGGCGCGGGCCGAGTGGGAGGCACGCCGGTGATCGCGATCGTGGATTACGGGATGGGGAACCTGGGCTCCATCCACAACATGCTGAACCGCATCGGGGCCGACTCGGTCGTCACCTCCGACCCCGGGGTCATCGGTTCGGCCGGGAAGATCATCCTTCCCGGCGTCGGCGCCTTCGACCGGGCGATGGAGAGCCTGCGGGGGCTCGGGCTGCTCCCCGTGCTCCGCGAGAAGGTCCTCGGCGAGAGGACGCCCTTTTTGGGAATCTGCCTCGGCATGCAGCTCCTCTCCAGGCGGAGCGAGGAGGGCACGCTGCCCGGCCTCGGGTGGATTGACGCGGAGGTGGTACGGTTCAGGTGGGACGACGGGCACGCCGGCCTTAAGGTGCCCCACATGGGATGGAACACGATCGAGGTCCGGACCCCCAGCCCGCTCCTCCACGACATGTACCCGACACCGCGCTTCTACTTCGTTCACAGCTACCACGTCCGGTGTGCGGACGAAGGCTGCGTCCTGGCCACGGCGCGCTACGGCATTACGTTCCACGCGGCGGTCGTCCAGGGCAATATCATGGGGACCCAGTTCCACCCCGAGAAGAGCCACAAGTTCGGCTTGAAGCTCCTCCAGAATTTCGCGGAGATGTCCGCGTGATCGCCGCGCGGGTCATTCCCTGCCTCCTTCTCAGCGGGCGGGGCCTGGTGAAGACCGTCCGGTTCCGGGACCCGAAGTACGTCGGGGACCCCAGGAACGCCGTCAAGATCTTCAACGAAAAAGAGGTGGACGAGCTCGTCATTCTCGACATCCTGGCGACCCCCGAAGGGAGACGACCCCAGTTCGAGCTGATCCGGGAGATCGTCAGCGAGGCCTTTATGCCCGTCGCCTACGGCGGGGGGATTCGGTCCGTGGAGGACGCCCGGGCGATGCTGCAGCTGGGGGTTGAGAAGGTGATCGTCAACGCGGCCGCGGTGGAGACCCCGGCCCTGGTCGGGGCCGCCGCCCGGGAGTTCGGCAGCCAGAGCGTCGTGGTGTGCATTGACGCGAAGAAGAGCCTGTTCGGGCGCCACGAAGTCCACACCCACGGCGGCCGCCGGAACGCGAAGCTCGCGCCGGCGGCCTTCGCCAGGGAAATGGAGGATCAGGGTGCGGGAGAGCTCGTCGTGCACTCCATTGACCGGGACGGCACGATGGCGGGCTACGACCTGGAACTGGTCCGCGCCGTCGCCTCCGCGGTCCGGATTCCGGTCATCGCCTGTGGAGGCGCGGGGAGGCTGGACGACCTGAGGGCGGCGGTCCAGGAGGGCGGCGCCTCGGCCGTCGCGGCCGGGAGCCTGTTTGTGTTCCACGGGAAACACCGCGCGGTCCTGATCAGCTACCCCACGCAGGACGCCTTGTCGGCCCTTTTCCGGCCGACGCGGTGATCGAGGCGGCCGGGACGAGCCCGGGGTGCGGCCGCGACGGAGTTCGGACGGAAGAACGGCCCCGGTCGCGGACCGGCGGTGCAGACGGACTGCTCCCGCGCTTCTCGAAAACGCCCCGGTCCGGGTCAGGATGCGCGAACATTCTTGGAGGACGACGGCCGATGACGGAACGCTCGCAGGTGGACGAGAAAGAACGGCTGATTTCGGTGCTGCGGGAGCTCGACCGGTTCTCGGACGAAGCGTGGCTCAAGTCTCAAGCCGCGAGGAAGATCGAGGAGGCGAAGTTTCACGATAACTCCCACGACCACCAGGGCTCGGCGGAAAACAGCAAGTTCTACTCGGTGGCGGGCAGCTCGGAGCGGTATCTTATGGGTTGGATCGCGCAAAACTCGCCGGGGAAGGTCGTGCTCGACTACGCCTGCGGAAACGGCGAGTGCGCCGTCCAAGCCGCGCAGGCCCACGCCCTGCTGAGCATCGGCCTCGACATCAGCCGGGGGTCCATCGCGAACGCGAGGGCGGCCGCCCGGAAGGCGGGCGTGGAGGGGAATTCGTATTTCTTGGTGGGCGACTGCGAGAAGACGGGGCTTCCGGACAACTGCGTGGACGTGGTAATCTGCGCCGGAATGCTCCACCACCTCGACCTGAGCTACGCCCTGCCCGAGCTGCGGCGCGTCATGAAGCCCGGTGCGGTGGCCGTCGTGAACGAGGCGCTCAATTACAACCCGGCGATCAAGCTCTACCGGAGGCTCACGCCGCAGCTGCGCACTGCCTTTGAGGTGGAGCACATCATCTCCCACAAGGAGCTTCGGTTCGCCTCCGCCTTCTTCGAGATTCGAGAGGTCCGGTACTGGCACCTGCTCGCGCTCCTCGCAGTGCCCTTCCGGCGCCTTTCGGTGTTCGGGCCCCTGAAGGACTTTTTGGCCGGCATGGACAGGATCCTGCTGCGAATCCCGGTGATCCGCAACCTCGCGTGGCAGTTCACCTTCTTGATGAGGAAGCGCCTGGATGACCGGTGAGCGTGCGCTTTTTCGTGAACGGGGCCGCGGAGCCGAGCGGACCTTCGACGCCGGCGGACTCCGGACGCGGCGTTGTCCGCCGGAGGTACGCGCAGCGGATGATAAGGCCCCTCCGTCGAGGATGAAAGCCGGCGGCGCGGCGGAAAAGTGAGGAAAAACGTGGCGAGGCCCTACCAGGTCTGCACGCGCTGCATCATGGACACCAGCGAGCCGGAGATCAGCTTCGGCGCCGGCGGCGTCTGCAACCACTGCACGTCCGCCCTCGCGAGGATGAAAGCGCAGCTCCTCCCGCCCGAGGCGCGGGACCTCGCCCTCCAAAAATTGGCGTCGCAGATTCAGCACGAGGGGCGTGGCAAGGAGTACGACTGCGTCATCGGGGTGAGCGGCGGGGTGGACAGCACCATGACCGCCTACCTCGTGAAGAAACTCGGGCTCCGTCCGCTCGCCGTGCACTTCGACAACGGGTGGAATTCCGAGCTGGCGGTGGACAACATCAAGCGCGCGCTCGATCACCTCGGGATCGAGCTCTACACGCACGTGGTGGACTGGGAGGAGTTCCGGGACCTCCAGATATCCTTTCTGAGGGCCTCGGTGGCGAACTGCGAGATCCCCACCGACCACGGGATCACGGCCCTGTTGTTCCGGATGGCCGCCCGGCTGAAGGTGCGCTTCATCTTGAGCGGGAGCAACCTCGCCACGGAGGCGATCATGCCCATCTCCTGGGCCTACTACAACCAGGACCTCCGGCACCTGAAGGCCGTCCACCGGAGGTTCGGCACGAAGCCTCTCCAGACCATGCCCACCATTTCCCTCTCCCACTACCTCTACTATGTCTTCGTCCGGCGGATGCGGCAGATCCCTTTCCTCAATTACGTCCACTACGACAAGGAGGAGGCCAAGCGGATCCTGGAAAAAGAACTGGGCTGGCGGGATTACGGGGGAAAGCACTATGAGTCCGTCTGGACGCGCTTCTTCCAGGGCTACTACCTGCCCGTCAAGTTCGGGTACGACAAGCGGAGGCCCCACTACTCCACGATGATCTGCTCGAACCTCATGACCCGCGAACGGGCGCTGGCCGAGATGGAGAAGCCCGTTTACGACGGGCTGCTTCTCAAGCAGGACATGCAGTTCGTCCTGAAGAAGTTCGGCCTGAGCCGGGAGGAGTTCGCGGCCCTCTTGGCGGAGCCCCCCAAGCCGCACACCGTCTACCCCAGCCACAACTTCCTTTTCCACGAGATGCGGTTCTTCAAGAACGCCTTCCGCAGGATCGCGACCCAGGCGTGAGCGCCCGCGGAAAAGGGCGGCGGCTCAGGGTGCGCGCATGAACGTCTGGCTTATCAAGACCGGCGAGCCTCTACCGCTGGCGGCCCGCAAACAGGACCGCCTGCACCGCACGGGGCTTCTCGCGGAGGCCCTCGCGGCGCGGGGCCACCGCGTCACCTGGTGGACCTCGACCTTTGACCACTACAGCCGGACGCATTTCCACGGCGAGGATGCCGACTTCCGCTGGGGCGACCGGGTAACGATCCGGATGCTCCACGGGTGCGGGTACCGGCGCAACGTCTCCCTGCGCCGGATGCGCGAGCACAGGCTGATCGCCGCGAAGTTCGCCTCGCGCGCCCGCGGGGAGGAGCGCCCCGACGTCATCCTGTGCGCCTATCCGACGATCGAGTTCGGCTTCGAGGCCGTGCGCTACGGCAGGGAGGCCGGCGTCCCGGTCGTGCTGGACATCCGGGACCTGCATCCCGACATCTTTGTCGAGCTGTTCCCGCGCTGGGGGCGTCCCCTCGCGGCCCTCCTGCTCCGGCCTGCCTGGAAAAAGTCGGAGCAGGCGTGCGCGGGCGCGACCGCGATCAGTGGTGTCACGCGCGCGCTGCTCGAGTGGGGATTGAAGCGGGGCGAACGGGAGGGCACGGAATGGGACCGCTGGTTCCCGTTCGGCTACCGGGCAAAGGCGCCCGAGGCCGTCTCCCTCGAGGAGGCTGCGCGCTTTTGGGACGGCCTCGGCGTGCGGGACGACGGCGCGTTCCGAGCGTGTTTCATCGGCACGATGGGCAGGACGCTCGACCTGGAGCCGGTCATCGGCGCGGCGGCCCGGCTGGAGGGGGAGGGACAGCCGCGCGTCCATTTTGTGCTGTGCGGCGACGGCGAGCACCTCGCCCGTTATCGCGAGATGGCCCGGAATTTGAGGAGCGTCCTCTTCCCCGGCCGCATCCACGCCGCCCAGATCTTCGTCCTGCTGCGGCGAAGCTCGGTGGGACTGGATCCCCTGCCCGACCGCTTCGATTTTCTCGCCAGCATCAACAACAAGGCCATCGAGTATCTCAGCGCGGGCCTGCCCGTGGTCTCCTGTCCGACACGCGGCGTCCTCCACGAGCTGCTCGTCGGGGAGGGCTGCGGGACGAGTTGGGAGGCCGGCAGCGGGGCCGGCCTCGCCCGCCTCCTCGTCGGCCTGAGCCGGGACCCGGACGCCGTGCGGCGGATGGCGGCCCGGGCGAGAGGGATTTTCGACGAGCGGTATGCCGCGGAGGTCGTCTACGGCGATATGGCCGCCCACCTCGAGCGGCTCGCGGAATCCTTTGCGCGGGCAGGGAAGGAAGGCGCGCCCTTTGTCCACGGAGCCCCGTGCTGAAGGGCGCGGAGGGCGCCGCGACCCGGCGCGGGAGAACCGCCGCGATGCGCGAACGCGCCTATGAAGCCGTCAAGCGGCTCCTCGACGTCGTGCTCGCGGCGGCCGGGCTCGCCTTCTTGGCCCCCCTCTTCGGCGTCGTGGCGGTCTGCATCAAGCTCGACTCCCCGGGGCCCGTGTTCTACCGCGGGCTCCGCACGGGCCGTTACGGGCGGCCCTTCCGGGTTTGGAAGTTCCGCTCGATGGCGGTGGGCGCTGAGGCCACGGCGTCCTCCACCGCGAAGAACGACCCCCGCGTCACCCGGGTCGGGCGCTGGATCCGCCGGCACAAGGTGGACGAGCTCCCCGAGCTCATCAACGTCGTCCGGGGAGAGATGAGCCTCGTGGGCCCGCGTCCCGAGGTCCCCCGCTACACGGACCAGTATGAGGGCGAGGAGAAGCTGATCCTGAGCGTCATGCCGGGGATCACCGACTATTCGTCCATCCGCTTCATCCAGCTCGGCGACGTGCTCGGCGAAGGCGACCCCGATGAGGCGTTCGAGCGGATGGTCCTTCCGACCAAGAATCGGCTCCGCGTGCAGTACGTGAAGGATCGGAGCCTGTGGCTCGACTTGAAGCTGATCGCGCGGACGCTCTGGCGGATTGTTCGGCGCGGAGAGGGCCGCGGGTCCACGGACGGCGGCGGCCCGGCCGGCCCGGGCGGTGGATGATGGAGTATGTGAAAATCGGGAGCGGCGAGCTATCCGCCTCCAGGATCGTGATGGGGTGCGAGCAGCTGGGGGGCACCGATTGGGGGACGATCCAGGAGGGCGAGGTCGCGAGGGCGGTCGGGAGGGCGCTCGATCTCGGCGTCAACGCGTTTGACACGGCGGATGTCTACGGCCTCGGCCGGAGCGAGGAGAGGCTCGCGGACGCGCTCGGCCCCCGCAGGCGAGAGGCGGTCATCATCACGAAGTTCGGCGTGGCCTGGAAGGAGAGCGCCTCCGGCGGGAGGGCGGAAACCCGCATTGACAACTCGGAGGCGCACATGAGAAGGGCCCTAGAGGCCAGCCTGCGGCGGCTCCGGCTCGACGCGATCCCGGTCTACCTCGTCCATAAGCCCGACCCGGAAACCCCGCTCGAGGAGACGATCGAGACGCTGAACGAGTTCAAGCGAGAGGGGAAAATCCGATATTTCGGGGTGTCGAATTTCAGCGCCGGGCAGATCGCGGCGGCGAGTGCGCTGGGCCCCGTCGCGCTGGCGCAGATGGAATACAGCCTCCTGAACCGGGGCGCGGAGGCGGAGGCGCTCCCCCGGTGCGCGGCCCTCGGCGTCGGCGCGATGGCCTACGGGGTCCTGGGTTTCGGCATCCTCTCCGGGAAGTACGGGGTGGCCTCGAGCTTCGAGAAGAGCGACCGACGGGAACGACTTCCGGCGTTCCGGGGCGAGGAGTATCGGCGGTCGCTGCACGTGGTGGAACGGTAGCGGGGGACCGCGGAGGCATTCGATTGCACCGTCGCCCAGGCGGCCATCGGCTGGGTCCTCGGCAGTGACCTCGTGCGCTGCGTCACGGTGGGGGTCAAGAACTGCCGGCAGATGGAACAGGCCGTCGCCGCCGCGCGGATGGATTGTGGACAAATCCGAGAGCGGATCGCCGCGGACCTGGATCCCCCATGCCAGTGAACGGACGACCGGACCGCTTCCGCGGCGGCCGGCCCCCGGCGGAACCAACGGCGAAGGCGCCCGGACGGAGACGACAAACCGTCGGGGTGCGGGAGGGATGATGGAAGGCACAGACCGGACGACGCTTCTTCTGAATTTGTACCGAACCATGCTGAGGATCCGGCTCGTCGAGGAGCGGTTCGTGGAGCCGATCCTGAGCGGGGAGGTCAAGTGCCCCGTCCACCTCTACACGGGGCAGGAGGCGGTGGCGGCCGGCGTGTGCGCGGCCCTGGAGGACGGGGACTACGTGTTCGGGTCGCACCGCTCCCACGGCCACTACCTGGCCAAGGGCGGCGACCTGGCCAAGATGGTGGCGGAGATCTACTGCAAGGCCACGGGCTGCGCCCGCGGGCGGGGCGGTTCCATGCACGTGATCGCCCCCTCCGCGGGGATGATGGGGGCCGCCCCCATCGTGGCCGGGACCATCTCTCTCGCCGTCGGGGCCGCCTACGCCGCCTCGGTCCGCGGCGACGGCCGGGTCAGCGTCTCCTTCTTCGGGGACGGGGCCACGGGGGAAGGGGTCCTCTACGAGTCCCTCAACCTGGCCGCCGTCCTCAAGCTCCCCGCCATCTTCGTCTGCGAGAACAACCTCTACTCCACCCACCTCCCCATCCTCGAGTGCCGGCCCTCCGAGGAGGTCTACAAGATCGCGGAGCCCTTCGGGATCGCCGCCCGCCGCGTGGACGGGAACGACGCCCTCGCCGTGTACGAGGCTGCGTCGAGCGCCGTCTCGCGGTGCCGGGCCGGACAGGGCCCCGTCTTCCTCGAGGCCCTCACCTACCGGTGGAGGGGCCACGTGGGGCCCGACGACAACATCCAGGGGGCCCACACGGACATACGCTCTCCCGAGGAGATCGAAAGGTGGCGCAAACGGGACCCCATCGGCCGGCTCCGGGCCCTCCTCCTGAGGGACGGGGCGGCCGGCGAGGCGGAGCTCGCCTCGCTCGACGAGAGGATCGCCGCGGAGGTGGAAGCCGCCGCGTCCGCCGCCCGCGCGGCGGATTTCCCCGCCACGAAGGAGCTCGCTGACCATGTCTTCTCCCGGCCGTAGGCTCGGCTTCGGCCTCGCCATCAACGAGGCGTTCCACCAGGTGATGGAGGAGGACCCCTCCGTGGTCCTCATTGGGCAGGGCGTCAAGAGCCCGTGGTACGTGGGCAACACCTGCAACGGCCTCGTGGCCCGTTTCGGCGAGCGCCGGGTCTACGACACCCCCGTCTCGGAGAACGCCGTCACCGGCGCGGCCGTCGGGGCGGCCCTCGCGGGCCTGCGCCCCGTCGTGGTCCACCCCCGGATGGACTTCATGCTCTACGCCTTCGACCCCATCATCAACGAGGCGGCCAACTGGCGGTACATGAGCGGGGGCGCAGCCCACGTGCCGGTGGTGTTCTGGGGGATCATCAACCGGGCGGGGGAGCAGGCCGCCCAGCACTCCCAGGCGCTGCACTCCGTCTTCGCCCACGTCCCGGGCCTCAAGGTGGTGGCTCCCTCGACCCCCCGCGACGCCAAGGGATTGATGGTCGCCGCCATCCGGGACGACGACCCGGTGGTCTTCGTGGACGAGCGATGGCTCTACGGTGGCGAGGAGGAGGTCCCCACGGAGGTCTACGGGACGCCCATCGGGAAGGCGGCCATCCGCCGCGAGGGGACCGACGTGACCCTCGTCGCATTCTCCTACCTGGCGCCCAAGGCCCTGGAGGCCGCGGCGGTCCTCGCGAAGGAGGGGATCTCCGCGGAGGTAATTGACCTGCGCACCCTCAAGCCGCTGGACGCTGCGACCGTCGTGAAATCCGTCTCGAAGACCGGGCGCGCCGTGGTTTGCGACGTTGGCTGGAGGACGGGGGGCATCGGCGGGGAGATCGCCGCGCAGATCACCGAAGCCTGCTGGGCCGGCCTCAAGGCCGCGCCGGTCCGCGTGGCCCTGCCCGATCTCCCCGCCCCCGCGAGCCGCAGCCTGGAGGCCGCCTACTACCCCGGCGCGGCGCAGGTGGTCGCCGCGGCGCGGGAGGTCGTGGCCCGGGGGCGCGGATGACGGGCCATCCCGGACCGGCGGCCCCGGAAAGAGGATCAAACCTCTGGAACCGCCTTCTGACGCAGCGGGTGCAGTTCGCCCTGGACCTGGCGGCCCTCTCGGCGACCTTCGTGTTCGTCTACGTCCTGCGGTTCGAGCTGGCGCCCACGGGGGGGCAGCTCCGCCTCATGCTCTACCAGCTCCCGCTGGTGGTCCTCGTCCAGTTCGCCGCCCTCCAGCTGACCGGCGTCTACAGTTTCATCTGGCGCTACATCAGCCTGGGCGAGGTCAAGGCCTTCGTCTACGCGGCGGCCGCCTCCTTCCTCCCGATCGTGGCCCTGAGGCTGGCGCTCACCGACCGGCTCCAGGAGTGGCGGGTGCCGCTCTCCATTATCGTCATGGACACCGCCTTCGCCTTCGGCGGCGTTCTGGGTCTCCGGGTGGTGCGGCGCCTGCTGTACGAGCGGTACGAGAAGCTGAAGCAGGAGAGCGGCCGGCGCGGACGGGAGCTCACCCCCGTGCTCCTGGTGGGTGCGGGGCAGGCGGGCGTCCTGGCGGCCCGCGAGATCGTCAACCGGGCCTCCACGGGGCTCGACGTGAAGGGCTTTCTGGACGACGACCCGAAGAAGCACGGCGCGGTCGTCGCCGGCGTCCGGGTGCTGGGCACCACCGCCGACCTTCCCCGTCTCGTTCCCGAGCTCGGCATTGACCACGTCATCATCACCATCGCGCGGGCCTCCCGCAAGGACATCGCCGCCCTCGTCTCCCTCTGCGACCGCGTCCCCGTCAAGGTCCGCATCATCCCCGGCCTCTTCGAGATCCTCGACGGCCGCGTGGCGGTGAACCGCATCCGCGACGTGGAGATCGAGGACCTCCTGGGGCGCGAGGCGGTGGAGCTGGACAAGGCCGAGGTGGGCCGGTTCCTGACGGGCAAGGTGGTCATGGTCACGGGTGCGGGCGGCTCCATCGGGTCGGAGCTGGCCCGCCAGGTGGCGCGCCTGGGCCCGTTGCGGCTGCTCCTGGTGGAGCGGGCCGAGTTCGCCCTCTTCGACATTGACCGCGAGCTGCGCGCCGCCCTACCGGGGTTACCCCTGGTGCCACTCGTGGCGGACGTGGGCGACGAAGCCCGCATGGACTCGATCTTCGCCCGGTACCGGCCCCAGGTGGTCTTCCACGCGGCGGCCCACAAGCACGTGCCCCTGATGGAGTGGAATCCCACCGAGGCGGTGAAGAACAACGTCCTGGGCACCTCCGCCCTCGGCGAGGCCGCCGGGCGCCACGGCGTGGAGGTGTTCGTCTTCATCTCCACCGACAAGGCCGTGCGCCCCACCTCGGTGATGGGCGCCTCCAAGCGCGTCGCCGAGCTGGTGGTGCAGGGGCTGAACGCCCGCTTCAAGACGCGATTCCTCGCGGTGCGCTTCGGAAACGTCCTGGGTTCGGCCGGCTCCGTGATCCCCATCTTCCGCGAGCAGATCCGGAAGGGTGGGCCCGTCACCGTGACCCACCCCGACATGGTGCGCTATTTCATGACCATCCCCGAAGCCGCCCAGCTCGTCCTGCAGGCTGGGGCCATGGGCGAAGGCGGGGAGATCTTCGTGTTGGACATGGGCGAGCCGGTGCGCATCGCGGACCTGGCCCGCGAGATGGTCCACCTCTCGGGGCTCAAGCCCGGCGAGGATATCGAGATCGTCTTCACGGGCGTTCGCCCCGGCGAGAAGCTGGTGGAGGTGCTGGACACGGAGGGCGAGGAAATCGCCAAGACCCGCCACCCGAAGATCTTCATCGGGAAGATCGCCTCCCGGCCGGGCGCGGAGGTCCAGGAGGCGCTCGCCCGCCTCGCGGCGCTCGCCCGCGACGGCGGCGAAGGCCCCCTGCGGGTGCTTTTGGGGGAGATCCTGCCCGAGGCGGCCCTCTCCGGGACCCGCATGGGCAATCCCGCGGATTCGGAGGCGGAGGGGGAGCGACCCGACGGTTAACCTCGCGGAACTCGCGAGGGATTTTCGACGGCCCGCCACGGCGGCGGCGCGGCCGGCCGGAAACATCGGATTCGGGAAAAAGGGGCTGGGGAGATGACAATGGGCAAGAGAGCGTTAATCACGGGCATCACGGGACAGGACGGCTCCTACCTCGCCGAGCTTCTGCTGGAGAAGGGGTACGAGGTCTACGGGGTGATCCGGAGGGCCTC